>JAFVBU010000206.1 GCA_017479805.1 Ruminococcus sp. | reverse complement strand
TCACCGTGCTCACGCTTCAACAGCAGGCGTTACAAAGTTCGTTAAGGAAACAGCAGTTGGCTACCTCATGCAGAAGGAGATCAAGTACCTCGGCAACGCTGTAGAGGTTCCCGAGCATCCGTTCGTTGCTATCCTCGGCGGCGCTAAGGTTGCTGACAAGCTCAACGTTATCTCAAACCTCCTCGAAAAGTGCGATATACTTATCATCGGCGGAGGTATGGCTTATACATTCATCAAGGCACAGGGCGGCGCTATCGGTAAGTCGCTGGTAGACGACGAAAAGCTGGAATACTGCAAGGAAATGCTGGCTAAGGCTGAGAAGCTGGGCAAGAAGATACTTCTCCCTGTTGATACAGCTATCGCTGCTTCATTCCCTGATCCTATCGATGCTGAGATCGCTGTAGAGTACGTTGACTCCGACAAGATCCCTGCTGATATGATGGGTCTGGACATCGGCCCTAAGACTGCTGAGATCTTCGCTGAGGCTGCTAAGAACGCTAAGACTGTTGTTTGGAACGGTCCTATGGGCGTATTCGAGAACCCGACTCTCAAGAAGGGTACTGTTGCTGTTTGCGAGGCTCTCGCTGAGGCTGACGCTACAACTATCATCGGCGGCGGCGACTCTGCTACTGCTGCTATCCAGCTCGGTTTCGCTGACAAGATGAGCCACATCTCAACAGGCGGCGGCGCTTCACTGGAATACCTCGAAGGCAAGGTTCTCCCCGGTGTTGCAGCGATCGCTGAAAAGTAAAATTATGAACAATAGGGCGGATAGCGATATTCGCCCTTATTGCAGTACAGGAGGAAAATAAAATGAAAGACTGTAAATGCAAGTTCACCGAGGAAGTAAGAAGCAATTCAACTTCTGTATGGCTGTTTGCAGCCTGCAGCTTCCTTCTTGGCGTACTCATCGGATTCCTGTTCGCACCTGTCAAAAAGGGTGTGAAGATCGGCTGTGACAATAAATCTGTCAACGGCGGATGTGATAAGGGACTTTACGACTTTGATGACGAGGACGATATTAAATTCTGAACACTGAAAATGCAGCCAAAGGCGGAAAACGGAAATTACCGATAAAGGAGTGATTCACAGTGGAAATCATTTCGGGGATCGCTATGTTTTTATTGTTATTATTATTTCCGTTATTCTTCGTTTTTATATGCTGGCTGTTCAGCAAGGATGTCTTTAAGACCCTTGCCGCCATCGTCAAAAAAGACAGATATACCTCTAAACTTACGCCGTGGCAGATGATATATCATATTGTGCTCGGCGCTGCATCGGGGGCTTTTGCAGTGACGTTTCTTGTAAACCTGATAATGCTGTTTATTCTCCCCGATGAATATACGGAGTAACAGCCGATAAACGGCTTATCATTACCAATATCATTCAGGCTTGTCAAGCCGAAAAGCAGGGGAGCGGGCGATGTACTCGGCGTCCGCCTGCCGCATAGCTGACGGCTGAAAGCTGACAGCAAATACTGAAAGGACTGTAATTATGGAACTGATAGCAAGTTTTTCTGTAGATCATACTTTGATCGTCCCCGGCATTTTTACAAGCCGTGTGGATAAGGTCGGCAGCGAAACTATAACAACATATGACATAAGAGTTACAAGACCAAACAGAGAACCTGCGATCGATGTCGCTGCTATGCATTCGATCGAACATATTGCCGCAACTTTCCTCAGGAACGATCCCGACTGGAAAAATGAGGTCATCTATTGGGGACCCATGGGCTGCCTGACAGGTTTCTATCTCATTTTAAAGGGCAACCGTACTCCTCAGGAGATACACGGACTGGTGCTCAACGCTTTCCGTTCAGTCGAAAAGGCAGAAACAGTCCCGGGAACTGAGGCAAAGAACTGCGGACACTACCTCATGCACAACCTTGCAATGGCAAAGTGGTATGCATCGAAATTCGCAGACTATCTCGAAGAAAATGCTAATGATCCGTCTATTTTCGAGTATCCGAAGACAGAGCGTCTTGCTACCGAGGACGGTCAGCATTTCTACGATTCATGATCTTTCGGCGGAGCGTCGGATGTGCCGTTCCGTCAGTATCAATTATTAATAATACCCGTCAGTCTGCGGCTGGCGGCTTAAAAAGGAGTAATCACCAATGAACAAGAGTGTAAGAAAAGCAATTATTGCAGGTAACTGGAAAATGAACAAGACCCGCCCCGAGGCTAATGAGCTTCTCGAAGCTATCAAGCCTCTCGTTGCTAATGCTGATGGCAAGATCGAGGTCATCGCTTGTGTACCTTTCACAAACCTTGAAACAGCTATCAACACAACAGCAGGCAGCAACGTAAAGATCGGCGCTGAGAACGTTCACTTTGAAAAGAGCGGCGCTTTCACAGGCGAAATTTCCGCTGATATGCTCACAGAGCTGGGCGTTGAGTACGTTGTTATCGGTCATAGCGAGAGAAGACAGTACTTCGGCGAGACAGACGAGACAGTAAACAAGAGAACTGTTGCTGCTCTTAACGCAGGTCTCAAGCCTATCGTTTGCGTTGGCGAGCTGAAGTGGGAGCGTGAGTGCAACATCACTGAGGAAGTTATCGCTCGTCAGATCAAGCTCGACCTCTGGTCACTGACAGCAGAGCAGGTTAAGAACGTTGTTATCGCTTACGAGCCTGTATGGGCTATCGGCACAGGTCTTACAGCTACTCCCGATCAGGCTGAGGAAGTTTGTGAATTCATCCGTGCACAGCTTGCAAAGCTCTACGATCAGGCAACTGCTGACGCTGTAACTATCCAGTACGGCGGTTCTATGAACGCTAAGAACGCTGCTGAGCTCCTTGCCAAGCCAAACATCGACGGTGGTCTTATCGGCGGCGCTTCACTGAAGGCTGAGGACTTCAACGTTATCGTTCAGGCTGCTGTAAACGGCTGATAAAAGCACGATAACAGGGAATAAAAAGCGGCGGAGCCGCCTGATACCGGGATTCCAAAGGGAATATATTCCCTTTGGCAGATAGGTGTGCGATGGAAGGCAGTGCCTTCCCTGAAAGGTAGTAAGACGGGCAAAGCCTCGTCTTACGGCTGTTTCAGATGTACTCCCCTCGGCTTCCCTTAACCATCAAGCATATATTAACGTATCGTAGGGGACGGCGTCCTCGTGCGTTGTCCCACACGATTTTTGAAATTCAAAAAATAAATATCGAAAAACAATAATTTTCTATTGACAAATAATAATTACTGTGGTATACTTTAGTCATAGGCAGACAAGGTGTATAGCTTTGTTGTACCTGTAAATATTTTTACGAGGTGATACTATGATCAAAGAGGTAAATACCACGGATACACAGGCAGAAAAGAAGATAACAGGCTTTAAGATACTCAATTATCTTATCCTGCTCGCTTTCTTCATCTGCGGCGGACCGTTCTTGCTTGCTGCCACTCTGGGGATAACGGCAATATTCATCATCCCCCACATTCTCAGCACCGTGCTGTGTCCGCTTTTCTATGAACACTTCAAGAAAAACGGCACTAAGAAAACTCCGCTTACGATTTGCAGATTGGTCTCCGTTCTGACCTTTGTTATCATCTATATTTCGCCAATAATAGGCGCAGGCTTCACAAACAGCAGTGGTATGTATCTCCCGAAGCGTCAGGTCTTTGTTTACGGTGTCAGAACAAGTGCCAACGATGTGCTGCCCCATAAACTGCCGAAAAATATCAGCGAATACTATTTCCGCACAGGCTTGCAGATGCCTGCACAGGACTACCATCCCTACGCTGACCTTTTGTTCAGATGCGGAACTGAGAGCATAGACGGTCTCATCAGCGAAGTTGAAAACAGGGGAATGAAAAAAACGGCTGAGGGAAGTCCCGAGGGCTTCAAGGATCTTTTCGACGGCGACGAGGAGTATGAAAAGCAGATCATGAGCGACAAGGACAGCCTTGTTTCTGTAACTTGCAAATACCTCGATATCCCAAATGCGGCGCTGTATCAGCTTGATACCGACAGTATCAGGCATTTCGCAGAGCACGGCGTTTCCTACGGAAGCGGCTTTCAGGGCTGTGCATTCGACAGGGAAGCAGGCTATGCCGTTTACTGGGGGTGAGCTCATGAAAGGCAAAAAGCAAAGCAGACTTTCAAAGCTGAACGAGGTGCTGGTGCTTTTGTATTTCTTTGGCGGCGGACTTCTTTTCTCGTTCCTTGCCGCAGGTATCACCGAAAAGCTGTGTCTCCCCATTATTGCTGCAAATATCGTCCTCGTTATCATGTACAAGATAAGCCTGAAAACGGGCAGACTTAAAGTGCCGCTGAACATACTGCGGTGTATCATTATCCTTATGCTCGCTGTTGTTTTTGCGTCGCCCTTTATTGGTTTGGGATTCAGCAAAAATAAGGCTTTTTATCCCGTAAAAAGAGCGGTTTTCGGCTACGGTGTGCGTGGTGGAAGAAATATGGACATTTTCCTCCCGAAAAAGCTGCCCGATGAATGTGACAGCTACTATTTCCGCACACAGCTTCTTTTTCCTGCACAGGACTACAGTCCCCACGCCTGTCTCGTGGTCTCATGCGACAGGGGCAGTATCAGAGAATATGCCGATAATTCAGTGAAAAACGGCTTTGAAAGAGAGCAGAGGGACTGCACCTTTGAGGAGTATTTGCAGGAGAAAAATATAAAAGCGGATGAACTCAGCAATGATCCCGAGCTGAAAGTCCGTATCATGCACGATTATCTGAACCTGCCTTACTATGTATTTGATTCGGATTCAAGGGGACTGACCTCCGACACCGAGGTGTATTACTGCAAGGCTTCGGGAAGCGGATGTGCATTGGACGAAAACTCGGGGATAATGATATTCTGGGCTTGAAAGCCCTTCAACTTACGTCAAAAACGCATCTCCTGTTACGGGAGTGCGATTATATAGATCATATTTTACATTGAAAAGGAAAGTTATAACGTCGGGCAAGCCGAGGGAAGTGCTTGTGAAATAGCCGTAAAGCGTAGCTTCGCTCGCTTTACTACTTTGTTAGGGGAACTTTGTTCCCCTCGCACCCCCCTACCGGAGAGGTCTACACCTCTCTGGACTCTGGTATTATGCGGCTTTGCCGCTTTTATCTTTCTTTTTAATAGTCAAAGGAGAATTTTTATGTCAAAAAAACCTGTAGCACTTATTATCATGGACGGCTTCGGCTATAATCCCGATACCTACGGCAACGCTATCGCTGCTGCCAAGAAGCCTAACATCGACAAATACTTAGAGACCTGCCCAAATACCATCATCGGTGCAAGCGGTCTTGATGTTGGTCTGCCTGACGGTCAGATGGGCAACTCCGAGGTCGGTCATACAAATATCGGCGCAGGACGTATAGTTTACCAGATGCTCGTTAAGATATCCAAGGACATCAAGGACGGCACATTCTTCAATAATAAGGCTATCCTCGGCGCTATGGAGAACTGCAAGGCTAAGGGAAGCGCTCTCCACCTCATGGGACTTCTCTCTCCCGGCGGTGTTCACAGTCATATGGAGCACCTTTACGGTATCGTTGAAATGGCTAAGAAGAACGGTCTTGACAAGGTCTACATCCACGCATTCCTCGACGGTCGTGACGTTCCTCCGTCGTCTGCTGCCGAGTACATGGAAGAAGCTGTTGCAGAGCTGAACAAGATCGGTGTCGGCAAGGTAGCTACAATCTCGGGTCGTTTCTACGCTATGGACAGAGACAACGCTTGGGACAGAGTTGAAAAGGCTTACGCTGCTCTCGTTTACGGCGAGGGTGTCAAGGAGACCGACCCTGTTCAGGCTATCAAGAATTCCTACGCTAACGAGGTAACTGACGAGTTCATGCTGCCTACAGTTATCGAGGGCGGCGCTAAGATTCAGGCTGACGACAGCGTTATCTTCTTCAACTTCCGCCCTGACCGTGCAAGACAGATCACACGTTCCTTCGTTGACCCCGAGTTCACAGGCTTTGAGAGAAAGAACGGCTACTTCCCTGTAACCTTCGTTTGCATGGCTCAGTACGACGCTACAATGCCAAACGTTTCCGTTGCATATCCGCCTGAGCAGCTCACCATGACAATGGGCGAATACCTTGCTAAGCTGGGCAAGACACAGCTCCGTATCGCTGAGACACAGAAGTACGCTCACGTTACCTTCTTCTTCAACGGCGGCGAGGAGAAGCAGTTCGACGGCGAGGACAGAATACTCATCAAGTCACCCGATGTTCCTACATTCGACCTTAAGCCCGAAATGAGCGCTTACGAGGTTTGCGACGCTGTAGTTGAGGCTATCAACTCCGACAAGTACGACGTTATCATCCTCAACTATGCTAACTGCGATATGGTTGGTCACACAGGTATTTTCGACGCTGCTGTAAAGGCTGTAGAGGCTACAGACGAGTGTGTTGGACGCATGGTCGATGCAATTCTCGCAAAGGGCGGCGCTGCACTTATCACAGCCGACCACGGTAACGCAGACAAGATGATGGAGCCTGACGGAAGCCCATTCACAGCTCACACCACAAATCCTGTTCCACTCATCGCTGTAGGCGTTGAGGGCAAGCTGGCAGAGGGCGGCGTACTTGCTGACCTTGCACCTACAATGCTCGATATCATGGGCGTTGAGCAGCCTGCTGAAATGACAGGTAAGTCGCTGCTTATTAAATAAGTGTAGGGGACGGCGTCCTCGACGTCCCGTTAGTAGGGGAGGGCGCCCTCGCCATCCCGTAAGTTACAATATTATCTATGGCGTCCCATTACAACAAGGGCGTCCACGAATATGACTAAAGGGCTGCTGCTTCGGCGGCAGCCTTATCTGTAAAAAATGAACCGATTTGAATTGATCGACTACGAAAAAATATACGAACCGCAGCTTCTCAGCTTCCTTGAAAAATGCCTGCCCGAATCGGGACGAGCGCTGGATATAGACGGTCGGCACAGCTTCTATAAGGCTATTTCAAGCCATTTCGTCGGCTTCTGGTATATGCTTGCCAACGAGGATATCATCGGCACGGTGGCTGTCAGGGAAATGAACGGCAATGACTGTGAACTGAAATCCCTGTACCTGCTTGAAAAATATCAAGGGCAGGGCTATGGACGGCAGTTGCCGGAAAAAGCCGTGAATTTCGCCAAAAACTGCGGATATGAGAAAATGTATCTTGACTCGCTGTCCACAAGCACCCGTGCAGTCAAGCTGTACCGAAAGTTCGGCTTCAAGGATACGGAAAAGTACAACGAAAGCCGATTTTCTGATGTATTCATGGTGCTTGAACTTTGAAAAGGGGGACATTTTATGTGGAACGGCAAGAAAAAGGCGCTGACTTTCAGCTACGATGATGGAAATTTTCAGGATATCAAGCTCATTGATATTTTTAACAAATACGGCATGAAAGCCACCTTCAACCTCAACAGCGGTCTGATGAACGACAAGGGCGACTGGGTCACAACTCAAGGCAGGACTGTCCGCCGTCTGCGGACAGATAACATTGCCGAGATATACAAGGGGCATGAAGTCGCCGTTCACTGTGCGACCCATCCCCATATCATCGATATGCCCGAGGAGGAGCTGCGCCGTGAGATACTGGACGACAAAGCCGCTCTCGAAAAACTGTTTGACTGCAAGATCAACGGCATGGCTTACCCCTATGGCGAGGTCAGCCCCGAAATTATGCGGATAACAGGGGAGTGCGGTATAAAATTCAGCCGCACCTGCTGGGACCTGCACGGTTTTCAGCCCCAGACCGACCTGCTGATGTTCAGAGCCACCTGTCACCACAACTACGAAAAGCTGTGGGAACTGGTTGACGAATTCCTTGCCTACGACGGCGACGAGCCGATTTATTTCTGCCTCTGGGGGCACAGCTACGAGTTCGACATTCACGAAAACTGGCAGCTTATTGAGGAATTCTGCCGCAAGCTGTCTGACAGTAACGACATTTTTTACGGCACCAACAGCGAAGTGCTGCTGGAGCAGCAGTTATAAGTTAAAAGTTATTAGTGATTAGCAGTTTCCATGCTGCCGGCATTAATTTTAATTATATGTTATCTTCTGCAAACTAAAAATAAAAACGGGAGATGTTTATGCTCAGAAAACATAAAACAACGGTATTAAGCCTTTTTTCGGCACTCATGCTCTGCTCGTGCAGCCAAACCGCAGCGCCGTTACAGACCGACAATACCGCCCACACACGGGACGTTTTCGCTATGGACACTTATATGTCCATGAAGGCTTACGGTGAAAATGCCGAGACTGCCCTTTCGGCAGCGGAGAAATACATCCTCCGGCTGGAAAGTGAACTGTCCGTCACTGATGAACAAAGCTGTATCGCTATGCTCAACTCAAAGGGCAGCGGTGAGGTCACTGATGATGCCACTGAGATAATACGAAAAGCCCTTGAAGTCGGTGAAAGCACCGACGGAGCCCTTGATATCACCCTTTATCCCTTGCTGAAAGAGTGGGGCTTCACTACCGAGGACTACCACATACCCGAGCAGTCGGTCATTGACAGTCTCCTTGCCGATTCGGGCTTTGAGAGAGTTGTCCTTGACGGGAATACAGTGACTATCCCCGAGAGCTTCCAGATAGATCTGGGTGCACTTGCAAAGGGCTTCACCAGCGACAAAATAATGGACATAATGCAGGAAAACGGCGCAGATTCGGCAATTGTCAGCCTTGGTGGAAACGTTCAGGCTATGGGCACCAAGCCCGACGGCTCGCCGTGGAAGGTGTCTGTCCGTGACCCGTTCATGCCCGATACAGATATGTGTATCCTCGAAATACAGGCAAAAGCGGTCATCACCTCGGGCAATTACGAGCGCTTCTTCACAGGTGATGACGGCAAAAATTACTGGCATATAATCGACCCTGCGGACGGCTATCCTGCGGATAACGGGCTGGTTTCCGTGACCATCATCGGCGACTCGGGACTACAGTGCGATGCCCTTTCTACCGCACTTTTCGTCCTCGGCGACGGCAGGGCGCAGGACTACTGGAGGGCGCACCGTGACTTCGATATGGTGCTGGTCACCGACGACAAACGTATCATCTACACCGAGGGAATTGCCGACAGATTCACGAATATCAGCAATATGGAAGCGGAGGTGCTGAGCCTTGACTAAAGGCGTAAAAATTTGTCTGGCGGCGGTCATTGCCCTGTTTATCGCAGTGGCAACAGCCTCATATTTCATCCTGCGCCCCTCGGAAAGCACGATGGTGGAGATAGTGCAGGACAACAAGGTGCTGTACACCTTTGACCTGAGCAAAGAGCCGAACAGGACGTTCAGAATTGACTACAGCGGCGGCGGATGGAACGAGATAACCATTGAAAACGGGCAGATAACCGTCAGCGATGCCGACTGTCCCGATAAGACCTGTGTCAAGACGGGCGTCCTCCGCTCGGAGACAATTCCCATTGTGTGCCTGCCCCATAAGCTCATTGTCAGATTTTGTGACGGGGAGGGAAGCTGATGAAAACCAAGCGGCTTGCGGAGCTTTCCATGCTTACGGCGGTGGCGCTGATAATCTTCATCGTCGAACTGCGGCTGCCCGACCTGACACCCATACAGGGTGTAAAACTGGGACTTGCCAACATCATCACAGTCTACGCAGTCTACAGGTACACCCCTAAAGAGGTCTTTCTTGTGCTCATGTCGAGGGTCATACTGGGAGCGCTGTTCAGTGCAAATTTCTCGGTGATACTCTACAGCATGGCAGGTGCGCTGACCTGTCTTGCGGGAATGCTTTTGGTGAAAAAGATCATCCCGATGGAGTATATGTGGCTGTGCAGTATAATCGGCGCAATACTGCATAATACGGGGCAAACGGCGATGGCGGTGCTGCTGATGCGTACCTTTGCGGCGGCGGCGAATTATCCCATCCTCATCGTGACAGGCTGTATCGCAGGTCTGTTCACAGGCATTTGCGCCCAGCTTGTGCTGAAGCGTTTTTCCTGATTTATTGGTTTCAGAATAAGTTGAAGTGCTCTACACTAAGCACTATGCACTAATAACTAATACACTTGAAAATGCTATTGATTTGTGTCGAAAAATATGTTATAATAGCTTATCAGAAAATTATATGAGGTGAAAAATATGAATCCGCTTTCAGCAGTCAAGCTCCTGCCGCTGGGCAAGAGGTTTATCGCTAACCATCCGAAAATGAAGGCTTTCGTCAATACCGCTCTTGCTATGATGGGCGAGGACAGCGTGGTTGAGATAAAGGTGAAAAATGCCGAGGGACGCACTATCGTTTCTAATTTCAAACTCACCGCTGACGATGTTGACCTTATCAATGAACTGAACAAGCTCAAAAATGAATGAGTATGTAAGCGTCGGACAAGCTCCGACGTTTATTTTTGGCATTAACCCGGGTTAACACGGAAAATTGACATAAAATCGAGTATTTGATATACTATTATAAAGGGTAAAGGTGTCTGTCATACCACAGGCGAACGGACAACCTTGCAGTCTCGTCCTGACACCTGATACCTGAGAAATGGAGTGATAAAATGAAACAATTTAACGTCACAGGAATGAGCTGTGCGGCTTGCAGTGCACGTGTGGAAAAGGCTGTTTCGGCGGTGGAGGGAGTTTCCTCATGTTCCGTCAGCCTCCTCACCAACTCGATGGGTGTCGAGGGCACAGCAAGCGATTCTGATATAATCAATGCCGTGAAAAATGCAGGCTACGGCGCTTCACTCAAGGGCGCAAAGACAGCCGCTTCCGCCGATGAGGACGCCCTCAAGGACACGGAAACTCCTGCAATGGTACGGCGGCTCGTGGCTTCAATAGGCTTTCTCCTGCTGCTCATGTACATCTCTATGGGACACATGATGCTCGGTCTGCCGCTGCCCTCGTTCATGGACGGCAACCACGTTATGATGGGACTTGCCCAGCTTCTCCTTGCGGCAATAGTCATGGTCATAAACCAGAAATTCTTCATCAACGGCTTCAAGGGACTTTTGCACCGTTTGCCAAATATGGACACCCTTGTTGCAATGGGCTCGGCGGCTTCTTTCATCTATAGCACGTGGGCGCTTTTCGCCATGACCGATGCTCAGGTGAAAAGCGGAACTGAAGCTGCGGCGAAATATATGCACGAATTTTACTTTGAATCGGCGGCAATGATACTCACCCTCATCACCGTGGGAAAAATGCTTGAAGCCCGTTCAAAGGGCAAAACCACCGATGCGCTGAAAAGCCTTATGAAGTTGGCTCCAAAGACAGCTACCGTGGTCGTTGACGGACAGGAGAGGGAAGTTCCCGTGGAACAGGTCAGCAAGGGCGATATTTTCGTTGTGCGCCCCGGTGAGAGCATCCCTGTGGACGGCGTAGTCACCGAGGGCGAAAGTGCGGTGAATGAGTCAGCTTTAACAGGCGAAAGTATCCCCGTGGACAAGACCGTTGGCGACACTGTTTCTGCGGCTACTATAAACCAGTCGGGCTTCATAAAATGTCAGGCTTCACGTGTGGGCGAGGATACCGCTCTTTCGCAGATAATCCGCATGGTAAGCGATGCCGCCGCTACAAAAGCGCCTATCGCAAAGATAGCCGACAAGGTGTCGGGAGTGTTCGTCCCTGCGGTCATCGGCATTGCTTTAGTGACCTTTATCATTTGGATGATACTGGGAAAGACCGTGGGATTTTCCCTTGCGAGGGCTATTTCGGTGCTCGTTATAAGCTGCCCCTGCGCTTTGGGACTTGCAACTCCCGTGGCGATAATGGTCGGCAACGGTGTGGGTGCAAAGAACGGTATTCTCTTTAAAACAGCCGTATCACTGGAGGAAACGGGCAAGGTGCAGATAGTTGCCCTTGACAAAACAGGAACTATCACAAAGGGCGAACCGACGGTGACGGACATCATCCCTGCGGAAAACGTCACCGAGGATGAGCTTCTCAGGCTTGCTTATGCCATCGAGAGAAAAAGCGAGCATCCGCTGGCAAAGGCGGTGCTGAAATACGGCGAGGAAAAAATGATACAGACAGCGGAAGCCGAGGGATTCAGGGCGGTCGCAGGCAATGGTCTGACAGGAACGGTGGACGGCAACAATATCACAGGCGGAAATCTGCGGTTCATCTCCGAGAATGCAAATGTTCCCGAGAGCATATCTCAGGCGGCAGAAAAGCTGTCCGAGGACGGCAAAACTCCGCTGTTCTTCGCTAAAAACGGCGAATTGCTGGGAATAATCGCTGTTGCGGACGTTATCAAGGAGGACAGTCCGCAGGCGGTCAGGGAATTGCAGAATATGGGAATTCACGTAGTCATGCTCACAGGCGACAACGAGCGCACAGCCAATGCCATCGGCAGACAGGCAGGAGTTGACGAGGTCATTGCAGGTGTTCTTCCCGACGGCAAGGACAGCGTTATCCGCCGATTGAAGAAAAAAGGCAGAACAGCAATGGTCGGCGACGGTATCAACGACGCTCCTGCGCTGACAAGTGCGGACATGGGCATTGCCATCGGTGCAGGCGCTGATGTGGCGGTAGATGCGGCTGATGTGGTGCTGATGAAAAGCAGGCTCAGCGACGTTCCTGCTGCAATACGCCTGAGCCGTGCAACTCTGCGGAATATCCGCCAGAATCTGTTCTGGGCGTTCATTTATAATATTATCGGCATCCCACTTGCGGCAGGACTTTACGGCTTGAAGCTGAACCCCATGTTCGGTGCGGCGGCTATGAGTCTTTCGAGCTTTTTCGTGGTCACCAATGCACTGAGGCTGAATTTCTTCAAGGTGCACGACAGCAGTCATGACAAGAAGGCAAACAATGTTCTGACCGAGACAAACGGCGAAAATTCGGAGAAAACGGTGCAGATAAAGGGCATGATGTGCGGTCACTGTGAAGCGAGAGTGAAAAAGGCACTGGAGGAACTGAGCGGTGTGGACGAGGCAACAGTCAGCCACGAAAAGGGGACTGCTGTTCTCGAAATATCGGGAAATGTGAACGATAAAGCAATAAAAAAGGCAGTGACGGATGCAGGTTATAAATTCATCGGCGTAAAATGAGGTGCATTATGACATTTGAAAAAGCAAATGCGGATGATATAAAAGATTTAACTGAATTGCGGCTGGAGTATCTGACAGAGGACTACGGCGGACTTTCTCAGGAGCAAACAGCGCTGATAGCAGACAGCCTGCCCGACTATTTCCGCCGCCACCTCAACAATGACCTGTTCGCTTTTGTGTGCAGAAGCGGCAATATAACCGCAGGCTGCTGCTTTCTGTATGTTTCGGAAAAGCCTGCAAATCCCACCTTTATCAACGGCAGAACAGGCACGGTGTTGAACGTCTACACAAGACCGCAGTTCCGCAGACAAGGAATTGCTGGCAAACTTATAAAAATGCTGATCGCAGAGGCGAAAGCTCTCAGCCTTGACTACGTGGAGCTGAAATCCACAGATTCGGGCTACAGCCTGTACAAGTCGCTGGGATTTGAAGATGCGGTGTCGAAGTATCATAACATGAAGATCATTATTGATGAACGGAACGAGAAGTAACGGCTGCGACTGAATCAGTGATAAACTCCCGATGCTGTCAACGGATGGCTTCGGGGATTTTTTTTGAGTAAATTCAAATGTATGAGTGAGCAAGTCTTGAATCTGCTGTAGGAAAGTGGTATAATATCTATAATAAAAGTGATATACAAAGTTTCACCAAATGCAAGTTTGGTGAAACTTGATACATACTTTCAACAGGTATGTGGAATTCCAGTATAGCACATTTTCGGCTATTTTTCAAGCCCTAAATTCAAAATTGCCCGAATCTGGTTTGTCACTTCCAGAAAAGTTTCAAGCTCATGCTGAGCGCACAGCAATTCAACACAGTCGGGCAGGTCTATGCGCCTATATCTTACATTTGCCTGAAGCTGTCGGACATTCTCCTCGAGCCGTAGGCGGTTGTTGTAGATATATGCCAGTATCAAAGTCGCCTCACTCTGTCTCATGGTTACAGGAGTTTTCAACAACGTATTCGGTGCAGTCCTCAGCAAGTGTGTTCAGCTTGTCAGCTGCCGAAAGCAGTTCAGAAACGCACAGGGCTAACAAATCGCACTTAACAAATGCCGACGCCCCCAAGAGCAACGAGGACAACGCCCTGAGCAGTACCCTATGCCAGCATAAATAATAGCCATAGATTAATTTGGCGCAACTTTAAAAATGCATAAACCCATTTCGCTTATCACATTTATATAACGGAGATATCAATATGAATAATTACAACACCCCCGAAAATCCTGAATTTCTCAACGAATACCTTGTACATATCAAGCTGGTTCAGCTTTTGTCCGAGCGGACTATACAAGGTTATTATGAGGACATTCGGCTGTTTCTGCGCTACATTTACCAGAACAGGCACGACATTGATTCCGACATTACCGATATCGACATCTCGGCATTTCCACGTTCCGAGCTGCGTGATATCACGGTTACGGATATTTATAACTTTATATTTTATGTTTCCGACGAGCGTCACAATAGTGACAAGGCTCGCTACAGAAAAATTTCCTCGCTCCGCAGCTTTTTCAAGTATCTGGACAAGGTCACGCACACCATTGACCGTGACCCCACCAAAGATCTGGACATTCCTGTGCCAAAGAAGTCCCTGCCGAAGTTTTTGTCGCTCAACGAGAGTATGCGGCTTTTGGCGGCTTCTGACAGCTCCGAATCAAAGCGTGACTACTGCATTATCACGCTGTTTCTCAACTGCGGTATGCGTCTGAGTGAGCTTGTGGGCATAAATATCAAGGATATCGACTTCACCGAAAACCGAATGAAAGTTCTGGGCAAAGGCAATAAAGAACGTATGGTCTATCTCAACGATGCCTGCATTGATGCTCTGAAAAAGTATCTGGAAATAAGAACTGCCGATACTAAGGCTCAGCTTGAACCTGCGCTGTTCATCAGCAACCAGCGCCGACGCATATCCAAGCGCCGTGTTCAGCAGATAGTTGAGGATACTCTTACTGCCGCAGGACTTGACGGAAAAGGCATTACCACCCATAAACTGCGCCATACTGCGGCTACTCTCATGTATCAGTACGGCGATGCGGATGTGCTTACCCTGAAAGAGCTTCTCGGTCATGCAAGCGTTTCCACAACGGAGATATACACTCACCTCAGCAATGAAAACGTCCGCAATGCCGTGGAAAGCAATCCCCTTGCACACGTGAAATCTGAGGACGATAACAAGGATTAATATTATGCTAACTCATCAAAATCAATTTATTTCATTATATTAACAATAGATATGGTTGCAAATCCCTTTGAAATGTAGTATAATAATTCAGGCAGAAAAATTTTTATCGAAGGGAAGATCTTTATGTGCGGAATCGTTGGTTTTACCAATACCGTGGACAATGCTGATAAAGTTATCGAGGATATGATGGACAGGATACGTCACAGAGGTCCTGATGCATCGGGAAAATACACTGACGGAGATATCGCTCTGGGTCACCGCAGACTCAGTATCATCGATGTAAGCTCATCGGGCGACCAGCCTATCTATAACGAGGACAGCTCCCTTGTTATCGTTTTTAACGGCGAGATATACAACTATAAGTCCATCCGTGAGGCTCTGGTCAAGGCGGGACACAGCTTTAAGACCAATACCGATACCGAGGTGCTCATACACGGCTATGAGGAGTACGGTGCAAAGCTGCTCAGCAAGCTGAGAGGTATGTTCTCGTTCGTTATCTGGGACAAAAACAAAAAGGAACTGTTCGGCGCACGTGACTTCTTCGGCATTAAGCCAATGTACTATGCACGTATGGGAAATACATTCATGTTCGGCTCGGAAATAAAGAGCTTCCTTGCTCACCCCGACTTCAAAAAGGAACTGAACACATCCGTGCTGGAGAGCTATCTCACATTCCAGTACTCCCCTACCTATGAGACTTTCTTTAAAAATGTTTACAAGCTCCCCCCCGCTCATTACTTCACCTACTCCGACGGCAAATTTGAAATGAAGCGCTACTGGGATGTTAAGTTTGAAGCCGATAACGAGCCATCACTTGATGAATGGGTGGAGCGTATATCCGATACCTTCCACAACTCCGTTGAAGCCCATAAAATAGCCGATGTTGAAGTTGGCTCATTCCTTTCGAGCGGTGTGGATTCAAGCTATGTTGCCGCTGTTGCAGACGTTGACAAGACCTTTACTGTGGGCTTCGGCAATGACGAAAAGTACAACGAGATAGGCTGGGCTAAGAATTTCTCAAAGGCTATCGGCAAGGAGAACACCAGCAAGGTCATCACTCCCGAGGAATACTGGAACAGCATTTCAATGATACAGTACCACATGGATGAACCCCTTGCCGATCCGTCGGCAGTTGCGCTTTACTTCGTGTGTAATATCGCTTCCGAGAAGCTGAAAGTCGTCCTCTCGGGCGAGGGCGCTGACGAGATTTTCGGCGGCTACAACGTCTACAGCGACCCCAACGGCACAGTTTACGACAAACTCCCCCGTTCAGTCAAGCGCAGTGTGAGATATATCGCAGAAAAGCTCCCTGCAAAGCGTGGTGTGAACTTCTTCGTCCGCAAGGGCAAGGATGTTGAGGAAAGATTTATCGGAAACGCCTATATGTTCACTCCTGCCGAGCGTAAGGAACTGCTGAAAATAAAAACTGCCGCTCCCGACCCGATGGCTATAACAAAGCCTTTCTACAACAGAGTAAAGGGCAAAGACGATGTTACAAAAATGCAGTACCTCGACCTGCACCTGTGGATGGCTGGAGATATCCTGCTTAAAGCCGACAAGATGAGTATGGCTAATTCCCTTGAGCTCCGTGTGCCGTTCCTTGATAAGGAAGTAATGGGACTTGCGGAAAAGATACCCACAAAGTACCGTGTTACCCACGATCAGGGCACTGACGAGACAAAGTATATCACAAAGTATGCCATGAGACTTGCGGCTAAAAAGGACACTCCAAAGCAGACTGCCAAAACAGCCGCAAAGAAGAAGCTGGGCTTCCCCGTGCCAATAAGGGTATGGCTGAAAGAGGACAAATACTACGGCATTGTGAAGAATTACTTCACAAGCGAGACAGCAAGGCAGTTTTTCAATACCGCTCCCCTGCTGAAGCTCCTCAATGACCACCGTGACGGAAAAGCTGACAACAGCCGTAAGATATGGACTGTTTTCATCTTCCTTGTGTGGTATAAGGTCTATTTCGAGAACAATGGAAAATATATGACAGAAATGGTGTGATCGTTTACCAATGGCAAGTATCGTAACTTATAAGTATATTAAGCAGAACCCCGATATCATGGAGTATATCAGACGTGCCGACAAGGCGCTGGAGGCTCTCGGATATACAGAGCACTCTTTCCCCCACGTGGAAAGAGTTGCCGCTGTGTCAAGCTACATACTGGAAACTCTCGGCTACGATGAGAGAACGGTGGAGCTGGCACGTGTGGCATCCATCATGCATGATATCGGCAACGTGATAAACAGAGTTGACCACGCTCAGAGCGGTGCGGTAATGGCTTTCAGACTGCTTGACAATCTCAGTATGCCTGCATCGGAGATCTGCTCGATTATTTCCGCCATCGGAAATCACGACGAGGGCACAGGTCAGCCTCTCGACCCTATTTCAGCGGCTTTGATGATAGCGGACAAATGCGACGTAAGAAGAAGCCGTGTGCGTAATACCGACCTGCTGACCTTTGATATCCACGACCGTGTAAATTATGCCGTGGAGAAGTCAACCGTGTCTTTCAGCGATGATAAGAAGTCAATAATCCTTGACCTGCTGATAGATACGGAAATATCGTCGGTTCTGGAATATTTCGAGATATTCCTCGACCGTATGCTTTTGTGCAAAAAGGCATCGCAGTTCCTTGGTGTTCAGTTCGAGCTTATTATTAACGGAAGTAAAATATTATAATTCCAACGGAGGTAAAAAATATGTATTCAGAATATCAGCATCTTATAGACCTCAGCGACTATCCTGTTTCGTGGTGGACTAAGATCGTAGAGCTTGGCGAGAAGGTCTACAATAACCCGTCGGAGTACGCCCATGTCTGCGACGGAAAGATCATGGCTACTCTTTTCTATGAGCCGTCCACACGTACACAGATGTCCTTCCAGACAGCTATGATAAGACTTGGCGGTCAGATAATCGGCTTCGACAACCCTGCCAATTCCTCGGTAGCAAAGGGCGAGACCATCAAGGACACTACGAAGATAGTCAGCAACTATGCGGATGTTCTGGTAATGCGCCACCCTGTTGCAGGCGCTTCAAAAGCAGCCTCACTGACCTCAGACTGCTCCGTTATCAATGCAGGCGACGGCGGTCACCTCCACCCCACACAGACACTCACCGACCTGCTCACACTGAAGATCGAGAAGAAAACTCTCTCGGGTCTGACTATAGGTATGTGCGGCGACCTGCTCAACGGAAGAACTGTCCACTCCCTCTGCAAAGCGCTGAGCCAGTTCAAGGACAATAAGTTCATATTCATTTCCACCAAACAGCTCGGTATGCCGCCCTATATCAAGGATATCATCAAGGCGAGCGGAAGCACATACGAGGAAGTGAACACCATCGAGGAGGTCATAGGCAGACTTGACGTCCTCTATATGACACGTATCCAGCAGGAGCGTTTCGCCAGCGAGGAGGAGTATCTCGCTCAGAAGAATACATATGTACTCGACCGCCGGAAAATGCTGAAAGCAAAGCAGAATATGATAGTAATGCATCCCCTCCCCCGTGTGGACGAAATAACCGTAGACGTGGACGACGACAAGCGTGCTATGTACTTCACACAGGCTAAGTACGGTATGTATGTGCGTATGGCACTGATAATGACCATACTCAGCGAGAATAAGCGCTCCGAAACTTTAAAGGGCAAGGTCATCGCAGGAGTAAAGTGCAGCAACCCTAACTGCATCACCAACCACGAGGACTACCTGCCTAAGAGCTTCCGAGTAAGTGGCGACGGCACCCTGCTCGAATGTGAATACTGCGACGAAAGAAAACTTATCTGACGGATGGTTTTCTTTGATTATGGCACACTTTTATCGAGGGAAAATCTTTCTGAGGAAAGGTTTCCCTAACCGGGACCTGTCCCCTCTGTCAGCTACGCTGACATACCCCCTGGGGAGTCATCCCCCGAACCCCCTTTCCAAAGACCTTCTGTGTTAAAATTTTCGCCCCTGATATGGCGCACCGTACAACTACCGTAGCTGTAACATTTTGAGTGCGCCATATCAGGGGCAAAAATTTAATAATGAAAGTTTTATAGGAAGGGAGTTTGAGGGTGGCTACCTACAGTGTAGGGAGATGTCCGAAGGACAGAGGGGCGTCGCCGCTGTTAGCAGAACCCTTTTTCAAAAGGGTTTCCCTCAATAAAAGTAAGCCACAGCCGAAGAAACCCATCCGTCAGGTAAGTTTTTCTTCCCACTCAGTTTCCTTGAAGCCGACGAGGACTGTATCGCCGAAGATCAGGATGGGGCGCTTAACGAGCATACCGTCGGTTGACAGGAGCTTTAGCTGTTCCTCGGCGGACATGGTGTCGAGCTTGTCTTTCAGTTCCATTGAGCGGTAGAGCTGTCCGCTGGTATTGAAGAAGCGTTTCAGCGGAAGTCCGCTTTTCTTATGCCAGTCGGTAAGCTCGTCATACGTGGGGTTATTTGTCTTTATGTCACGCAGGTCGTATTTCAGCTTTTTTGCGTCCAGCCACGACTGGGCTTTCTTGCAGGTGGTGCATTTTGGGTAGCAAATAAACTTCATTTTTATCATCCTCCGAATACAATGAAAAAAGAGCAGACCAAAGTAACGGTTCTGCTCGCTTTTTTCGATATTAATAGAAGTAATTCTGGTATCCGTCACCGTAGAAATAGAAATAGCCTTCACTGAAAGACTCAGGACTGCTAAAGTAAAGGTCTACGGCTTCTTTAACTGCGTCAGTAACAATGCTTGAAAATGTTCCCAGATTGACATAGCTGTATGAGCCTTCAAACTGGAATGGCTGAGCCAGTACTCCATAAATAGTGTTAGGGAACTGACCCGAGTTTACTCGATTCATAATAACTTCAACAACTCTTGCCTTGTCATAAACACTTATCCAGTCTGAACCTGCTTCGTTAGCTACCGCATTACAGAGAATAATGTACTCTTCATCTGTTATTGGAAGCGAGCCATAGCTATTTTCGTATACGACAGTTGTGCCTGAGGTATCATCGGAAGCTGTGTCGGCTGTTGAAACTGATTCTTCCTGATCGGGTGTCTGTGTCAATGCTTCTGTTGAAGGTGGGATCGGAGCAATAACAGATTCAGCGGTTGCTTCTGCGGTAAAAGCCACAGGCTCTGTCTGAGCTTCAGTTATCGGTTCGGTCTCAGGCTCCTCAGCAGCGAGGGCATGGACTGGTGCGGGTACCGTTGCAGCGAGTGCTGCACTTGTAGCATTAGCTGTGTTAACAGCGGTAGAAATCTCTGATGTAGAGGATTCGTTATTACCAGATTCTACTGACTTCATTTCTGAAGCCACATTTGAGGTGGTTACCTTTTCATTGGATGCTGCATTTTCCGAGGCAGTTACCGTATCAGTATCGGAAGCTGTCTCCGAAACTTCGTAGTCGGAAGTATCGCTGATATAGCTTACCTCCTCAACGACTTCTGTTGAGTCTACAAATGTGGAATTGACATATGACATACCAAGACCACCGCCCAAACAAGTAGCAACAACCCCGCAGGCAATAGCTGCGGATTTAAGATTTACCATCAACTCATCCTTTCGTGAATTAGAGTATTTCTGGGCTAATAACATGATATCACATAATCCTGAATTTAGCAAGGGTTTAGAGTTTTTTTCCATTTTCTTTCTAAATTTTTCCTCATAAGCAAGGCTTCACTGGTGATTTTGTACAGAAACGCAAAAAATCGATGGCAGTCAATAATGTTTTTAAGATTAATAAATAAAATTACTTTACTATAAAAATTACCCTCTGTAGAATTGACAAATCTTTAACATTTCGTATAATCGAGTGAAAAACTGACTTTTTAGACACCTGTCTAAAATTAGCCATTAGTTATAATTTTTTAGTTATTAGTGTCTAAAATCAGAAAGTAGTGAGTAGTAAGTAGTATGTAGATCACATCGTAAATAAGGGCTGCCAGAGGCAGCCCCTACACAGGTAAATTTTATGTGTAAATGACGGGTGAGCGGAACTCGCCCCTACAAAATAACATGAATCACTGCCCCTCATTTGTAAAAGCGTGCGAAAGCAGACTACCGCCCCGCAGAGAATGAACGAGCTTGCGAGTGGGAGCGTGAGTGTGGTCGAGCTGGCGCCAGCTTGCGCCCCTACATTACCGCCCCTCATTCTTAACAGCGAGCGAAAGCAGAATAAAAGCTACGCAGAGAGTAAGCGAGCTTGTGAGCGAAGCGTGAGAAGGGTATTGCCAAATGTGTTATTTGATGGTATAATATATAGGTGAGACGATTTTTCGTTCCATGTGGCTGCAAATGCAGCAGAAAAACAAAACAGGAGATACAAATATGAACAACAATGACTACACCAAAAGCATCAACTCCATAATCGCCGAGGTCAAGAAGGCTGTTATCGGCAAGGACGCCATCATCATCAAGGTACTGCTTGCAGTTCTTTGTAAGGGTCACATCCTCATCGAGGATATACCCGGTGTGGGAAAGACCACCCTTGCGCTGGCTTTCTCAAAGGCGCTTTCCCTTGAACACAACCGTATGCAGTTCACCCCCGATGTCCTCCCATCCGATGTAACAGGCTTCTCGGTCTACAACAAGGCTACCGGCAATTTCGAGTTCCGTGAGGGCGTTGCTTTCTGCAACCTTTTCCTTGCCGACGAAATAAACCGTACTTCAAGCAAGACCCAGTCAGCTCTGCTTGAGCTTATGGAGGAGAAAAGCATAACCGTTGACGGCAACACCTACAAGCTGCCCGAGCCTTACACCGTTATCGCTACACAGAACCCAATCGGCTCGGCAGGTACTCATAATCTTCCCGATTCCCAGCTTGACCGTTTCATGATTAAGCTCAGCATGGGCTACCCCGACTTCAAGGGCGAGGTGGATATCCTCAAAGCAAAGTACAACTCCAATCCTCTTGAAAAAGTAAACGCTGTTGCCGATGCGGACTTCATCATTGAATTGCAGAACTATATTTCCAACGTCTATGTTGACGACAGGATATACGAATACATAGTTTCACTTTCAACTGCGACCCGTGAGCACCCTATGATAAAGCTGGGTGTCAGCCCCCGTGGTACACTGGCTCTCATGCAGCTCTCAAAGGGCATCGCTGTTGCTATGGGCAGAGATTACGTCATTCCCGAGGATGTCGCTTACATTTTAGGCGACGTTTTCGAGCACCGTATAATGCTCAACTCCAAAGCAAAGCTCTCCGACTACACCGCTTCCGACGTTATAAGCGAGATACTCAAAACAGTTCCTGTTCCCGGTATCTCCGAGTCAGGCAGGTGAGACCATGCTCCTGACCAAGATACTTTTCATCGTTCTCATAATCGTCTGCATATTCTTTCGTATACTTTATCTGGGGAATTTCGCCCTTGTGCTTCTGGTCATAATGATAACAGTACCGATAATAATGTTCGTCACCACCTACATCGCCAAGCGCATGATAAAGGTCGAATTTGCCGTAAAGGACAAGGTAGTCGCAAAAGACCAGTCCTTTCCCGTTCAGCTTGTGGTGACCAATAACAGTATCTTCCCCATCGGCAAGGCTGAGGCACACATCGAATACTACAACGTTTTCAATAACCAGATAACCTCCTTTGAGCTTTACCTGCCTGTGCAGGCAAGGAACTCCCAGCGTGTTACGTTCCGCATAAGCTCAAAGTTCTGCGGTATCATCAAAATAACCAATGCCCGGCTGATACTCTTTGACCCGCTGAGGATATTCAAGTTCAAAACGGGCAGGAATATCTCCACGGAAGTGGCAGTTCTGCCGTCAGCCCGTGATATAGACGGCACTGTCAGCTACACCGACCGTATCAATGAGGAAAGCGACCACTTCTCGGAATACCGTCCCGGCGACGACCCGTCAGAGGTTTTCGACCTCCGTGAGTACATCCCCGGCGACAAGCTGAACCGCATACACTGGAAGCTCAGCTCAAAGAAAGACGAGTTCATCGTCAAGGAGTACAGCCTCCCCATCGATGTTCCCTGTGTGGTGTTCCTCGACCTGAAATGCTACGAGGACAACGATTACACTCTCCCCGTATTTGATACCCTTGTGGAGACTTTCATGTCAGTGTCACAGTTCCTCATCGAAAACGAGAGGGTGCACAAGATAGTCTACTACAACGCAAAATACAGGGAATTCACGGAAAAGCAGGTGGACAGCCCCGAGGTGCTGGGCGAGATAATGAAGGAGCTTATCTTCTCCATCAACGACAACCTTTACTGTGAAGCACCCGATTCGTACTTTTCCGAGAACAGGCTCAATGCACTTTCATCCTTCACCTTTATCAGCTCGGCTGCGGATGAAAAGGTGCTCGAATATATTGAAGACGAGGTCGATTCCGACCTGAAAAATTCCATCATTGTTGTAAAGGATGCTGACGAGGCTGTAAAGGTACAGTCGGGCTATTCCGAAATGAGCCTGATACCCGTTGCCATCGGCAGGATATCCGCATCAATAAAGGACTTAGAGATATAATGAAAAGAAAGAACATACAAAACAGCAACGGCATTTCTGTGTGTGACAGCATAGTGATGTCCGTCAAGGAAAAACGCACAAATCTGCGTAAACCATTTTCGGTGCTCATTGCACTGGTCGGTTATTTTTCCGTTATTCTGGCATTCTTCGGGATGTTCCATATCAACTATGACCACGGAAAGATAATCATGTCGTCATGCCTCCTTGCGGCATTCTACATCGTTCTTGCCGTACTCGAAAAAAAGACGCTTTGGCTGTTCATAGCCTCGCTTCCGGTCTATGTGGCGGCGATATACAAAAAAATAACCCGGATAGTGCTGGGATTCAAATTCATATACAACATCATCTACAGCAAGTCGTACCTTACGGAGATACAATATTATAAGGGACTAAGACCATCACTGGAAGTTGACGCAGCGACTACGACTATCTTCTTCTACATCTGGCTGCTGGCGATAGTGATATTCTTCTTCACCATCTGCCGCCCCAATCCAATACTTCCGCTTCTGGTGACGTTCCCCGTGCTGGAGGTGGGACTTTACAACGGCGTTGACCTGCCTGTCATAAGGGGTATGCTCGTTATCGCCTACTGGCTCGCTCTGCTGGGTATGTGCACCATAGATATCGGCGAATACTCAGGCGGACAGAGCGGCTTTGTGCGGAAGAATAATCTGTTCTTCCCCAAGCGGCACATGAAGCTGAAGGTCACCGAGAAATGCGGTGCGTTCATTATGGCATCAGTTCTTCTCGTTACATTCATCACGGCAGCAGTATTAAAGGTGTCGGACTACAAGAGAAGCGACGAGCTGAACCAAAAGCGCCGTGACCTTACCGAAGCTGCAAGCAATTTCAGTATCGACAACATCGCCGAGAGCCTTGCAGAGCTTTCAAACGCCCTCGGATTTGAGTTCAAGTACGAGAACCACAAGCTGGGTACGAACGACCATATCTCATACAAGAATGTCACCGATATCAAGGTAACCATCGGCTACAAGCCCGAGACTGCCGTATATATCAAGGACTACGCAGGTTCGGACTACCATGACAACCAGTGGACAGACCTGCCCGACGGCTCATACGACGACAAGAGATATGCCGACTGTGAAAAGTATGACATAAACCCTCAGCTTTTCCCGTATATCTTCGCTCCCTACGTTTATCCGTACATCACGCAGGGCAATATGACCATAAAGTCTCAGCTCAAAAACAGCAAATCATTTGCTCCATACTGCTCAATGGCTGCGGCAGAGGCGAAGTTCGACAACGACAAGATGTTCACCTCGCATGACCCGTCAGCTCCCGATATGTCCTACAGCTTCTACCCCATGAATTCTGAGGTAGCTGCACTGAATATCGGTCCCGTACAGAGAGGTACCTACTCTCCCGAGCTGATAACCGATGAGAGCAAGCGAGCAGCTATTTCCGAATACTGCAATGAGAACGGTCTTGCTTCATACGGCGACTACTTCACCATCGACCATGAGATAGTGCTCCCCGACCAGACCCTTTACGAACATTCCGAGCTTCTGCTGGCAGAAATGCTCGAAAACAATTACAAGGGATTCGTTTACGACAACTATCTGCGTGTTCCCGATACCGAAGCCATGCGTGAGGTAAGAAGCGCATATGCGGACACTATCGGTTCAGGCAGCTACAATACCGTTCAGGACAAGCTGTTCGTGCTTACAGCAATAAGGGACAGGCTGGCACTGGAGGAGGAATATTCCCTTTACCCTGGAAAAACTCCTTCCAACCGTGATTTCGTCAACTACTTCCTCATGGAGAACCACAAGGGCTATTGTATCCACTATGCTACAGCAGGCGTTATGCTTGCGAGAATGGCAGGTATCCCTGCACGATATGCAACAGGTTATGTGATAGTCGGCGACGATTTCACAGACGAGGCGAAAAATGCCGATGGAACATACACCATCGACGTAAAGGACAGTCGCAGTCACGCATGGGCTGAGGTATACATCGACGGCTTCGGCTGGATGCCGTTTGAGTTCACAAAGGGCTATTCCAACACCTCGGTTCAGCCCGAAGCACCTGTTACCACAACGGCTGACCCGTCGTCCACAACAACAGCAAACGGCTCGACAACACGTAATTCTTCACGTACATCATCTAACAGCAGACGAACAACAGGGGCTGGAAGTATCACAACATCGGTGCAGACCACTACTACAGGCAGCGGCGGTATCATCGGTTTCGGCAAAGGCGGCGGCAAGGCTTCAAAGGCTGTCATTTACATATTGCAGACACTTCTTGCAATAGCTGTGACCGTTGGTGCAGTTCTTCTCAGACGATACGTGATACTGAGGATACGCAATAACAGATTCAGCGGCGGAAACCGCAGCGACCGTGTGGGTCATATCTATTCATATACCGAACAGCTTCTGAATAAACTGAATTTTGAGAACGACGACGGAAAGTGTGTCGAGTTCGCAAAGGTGGTCGAGGAAAGACTTGGCGGCATTTATTTCGAGGGCGGCGGATTTGATGAAATGACACAGATAGCGCTCCGTTCACGTTTCGGCAACGTTAAGCCCGACAACGATGAGCTTACAAAGTGCAGGCAGACTGCTGAAAAGCTCGCATCGTCAATGTACAGCAAAAAGAACCGTTTCGGCAGACTGTTTATGAAGTATATCGATGTGCTGATATAGGAGGTCGGATAATATGATCGATAACAAAAGCTATATTTTCAAGGGTGCGGCACTGGTGGTCTGCGGACTGCTCATCGGCTTCGTGCCCAACATCATCACAAATCTTTTCTACATCGTAGGCATGGTGATACTGTTCTTCAACATCCTTAGATTCATCACCGCTATGAGGAACAGCACCCTTGACAGAGAGCTGGCAAACTGCATTTTCGGTGCACTGGCAGGCTTTGCAGTAATGGCACTTCCGAGATTCGTCAAGGTACAGGTACCGCTTATTGTCGGAGTTATATTCGCAATAGTCGGCATATCCAGACTGCTGAGAACACTCCGCAGCGACTACGGCGGCAATAAGCTGATGAGTATTATCGGCGCTGCAGTGCTGGCTTTGGTGGGATGCTTCTTTATGATAAATCCGCTGAAGATCAGTACGGCAGTACGTGTGATATTCGGTCTTGCGGTGACCGGACTTGGTGTATTCAATCTGGTCATGGCACTGAAAGTGAAGCAGCATAATGATAATGTTGAGCCCGGCGTGGTGGATGTGGATTCGTACAGTGTGAGTGATGACAATTAAGGCAATACCGCACAAAGATTGTGCTGAAGATGCGCCGTCAGATTGTATAGAAATTCCGCAGGCATACTGTCGTATGTCAAGGAATTTCTGTGCAAGATGACGGAAAATATGCAAGCAGATTCAGTACAAAGCCGTCAGGCGGGCTTTGTGCGGTGTTGCCTTAAGTAAAAAAGCAAAAAAAATAACGGTCAAGCCGACAGGAGTAACCTCCGCTGTCATCGGCTTGACCGTGCTTTTTTTATTTTCTCTTTTCGCTTTCTCTCTTGATCCTGAAATCTACCGACCGTTTCAGATACTCCAGATATTCCTCATCCCTGCACATAGCCTTTCCCACATCATCCGACAGCTTTGCCACAGGTCTGCCGTTGACATATTGCAGCTTGATAACAATATTCAACGCATCCTCCTCAGTATCGTTTGAACAGAATGTACCGATACCAAATGAAACTTTGGTCTTATCGCAGAAATACTCATGCAGCTTCTGTGCACGGTCAAAATCAAGGCTGTCACTGAACAGCAGCAGCTTGGTCTTGGGGTCAACTCCGTACTTCTTGTAATGTGCGATCATCTTATCGCCCCACGCATAAGGATCGCCGCTGTCATGGCGCACACCTGTGTAGTTGTTCACCATTGAGCGGTTGAAGTCCAGCAGGAAAAGGTCGGTTGTGATGGTATCCGTAAGGGCTGTACCGT
Source organism: Ruminococcus sp. (assembly GCA_017479805.1). Classification (GTDB taxonomy): domain Bacteria; phylum Bacillota; class Clostridia; order Oscillospirales; family Ruminococcaceae; genus Ruminococcus. The sequence continues at coordinate 939 of JAFVBU010000206.1, read as the reverse complement.
TATCGCCGTCATACTCGCTGTACCAGTCCTTCATGGCATAGTGGTTGGTATACGCAAGAGGGATGGAATCAATACCCTGATACATCTGCACGAACTCGTGAGCGTAAGTGCCGATAGGTGTAACGTTGTACTTCATGGCAAGGTAAACATTGGAAGTTCCAACGCACTTGTCAGTCTCGGTCACAAGGCGTTTCACCACAACGTCCTCCCACTCACGTGAGAGCCTTCTGCGGCAGCCGAACTCAGCGAACTTGAAAGTATACGTGCCGTCGCTGAGAGCCTTTATTTTAGCGTCCAGACGCTCCTCAGCGGACTTGCGAAGCTTGTCATAATCGAACTTCATGCGGAAGTAGATCTCGTTGACGATCTCAAGAAGGTATATTTCAAATTGCATAGCCGAGAAAAGCGGGCCGTCAACAATTATCTGCAATTCGCCGTTTTCGTCCAGCTCAGCGGTAACATAGTCACGGATTGGTCTCCACAGCCTGAGGAATTCCACGTAGTCATTCTTTATGAAGCGGATGGAGCGGAGGTAGTCCAGTTCTTCCTTTGTGAAGCTGAGGGAGCAGAGGTGGTCGATCTGCTCGTTTATCTCCTGCACCATTTCCTCGGTGAAAACGATGCCCTTGTTGCGGCACTTGAAGAAATACTGTCCGCACAGGTCGGTATGTTTATGGAAGATGACCTGATCCATATTGAATTTATAGAGGTCAGTGTCAAGAAGTGAAATAACGATAGGTTCGAGTTTCATAGCGCTCATTCCTTTCCATGTGTGATTTTACAATATGATGATAACACATATTTTTTGCACTGTCAACCCCCCCGAGCTGGCGTCAGCTCGACCACGTACACGCTTCGCTCGCAAAGCTCGCTTACTCTCTGCGAAACTTTTACTCTGCTTTCGCTCGCTTTTACAAATGAGGGGCGGTGATTCATGTT
>JAFVBU010000205.1 GCA_017479805.1 Ruminococcus sp. | reverse complement strand
ACAGCGTCCCCCTAATGTGCATCAAAGCAAGCGCAGCTATGCTTTGCGGACGTGAAGATTCAACTAACGGTCAAGCCGATTATATTGAAGGTTACTCCCATCGGCTTGTCCGGTATTTCTTATATACCGTCCGTCAGTCCGAGCTGCGCTGGACTGACTGCTTTCTTAGGGGGACGCTGTCCCCCACGTTCACCCCCTGCAAGGGAGGTCTACACCTCCCTTTACTCTGGTATTATGCGGCTTCGCCACTTTTTTATTTTTCTTTTTTTATACCATCTCTCCCCTTGCTATCCTCTCCGCAAGATCATTCAAATACACCCATCTCTCCATCTTCTCCGCCAGTGTATTCTCCAATTCCTCTTTCCTCTCCGACAATTCCTGCAACTTCACATAATCAGCCGAATTAAACGCAATATCCCTTTCAATATCCGCTATCTGCTGTTCAAGCTGTGCAATATCGTCGTCGATGGTATCATACTCACGCTGTTCCTTGAATGAAAATTTAAGCCTCGTCTTGCCCGTATAGGTACGCTCTTTCTTCCCGCTCTTTTGCTTCGGCTTGTCAGCGGAGACCTTTTTCAGCGCCTGCTGTGCATAGTCGGTATAATTGCCGTTATAGCGGTTGCAGAAACCGTCACTGAACTCAAATATCTCCGTCGCCATCCTGTCAAGGAAATAGCGGTCATGGGAAACCGCAACAACTGCCCCGTTGAAGTTTTCGAGGTAATCCTCAAGAATGGTCAGTGTAGCAATATCAAGGTCATTGGTCGGCTCGTCCATAAGCAGAATATTCGGCGCTTCCATCAGCACTTTAAGCAGATACAAACGCTTTCTTTCACCGCCTGACAGCTTTTCAATGCGGTTCCATTGCAGTTCCGAGTTGAACAGAAAGCGCTCCAACATTTGTGAAGCGGTAACTGTGCCGTCGGGGGTCTGTATCCTGTCGGCAGTCTCACGGATGTACTCGATAACACGCATATTCGGGTCCATACTCTCACATTCCTGCGAAAAATAGCCGATATTCACCGTGTCGCCGATAACTATGCTTCCGCTGTCGGGGGTAAGCTGTCCCATTATCATTTTCAGAAATGTGCTCTTGCCTGCACCGTTGTGACCGACAATACCTATCCTTGCGTCACGGGAAATGATGTAGGAAAAATCGGTGATAAGCGGCACGCCGTTGATGGACTTGCTGATATTCTCTATCTCGATGGTCTTTTTGCCGAGGCGTGACGACACCGACTGCAATTGCAGTTTTTCCGCTTCAACAGGTATCTCACGGTTTTTAAGCGCTTCAAATCGCTCTATCCTGTCTTTGGACTTCGTTCCTCTTGCCCGTGGACCACGCTTTATCCATTCAAGCTCACGGCGGTATACTGAGCGATTTTTCCTCTCGGTCGCCTCAATGTCAGCCTCACGCTGAGCCTTGTAGACCAGATAATCGCTGTAGCCGCCCTCACAGGAATAGAGCTTGCCCTTGTCCACTTCCACTATCTTTTTGCAGATCTTATTGAGGAAATAACGGTCATGAGTGACCATGACTATCGCCCCACGGTACTTCATGAGCAAGTCCTCCAGAAGCTGTGCGGTCTCGTTGTCGATATGGTTGGTAGGCTCGTCCAGCAGAAGAACGTCACTTGGCTGAACCAGTGCCGCCGCAATGCCTGCACGCCTTTTCTCGCCGCCCGAAAGAGTGCTGATATCCTTGCTGTAATCGGTTATCCCCATCTTGTCAAGTATCGACTTCGCTTCAAACTCCTTAGACTCCATGAGGTCAGCAGGCAGATGAGCGAGCACCTGTTCCAGCACCGAGCCGTGGTCGTCGAATTCGGGTATCTGCGGCAGATAGGAAATCCTTATGCCGTTGGTGCGTGTGACAGTTCCGCCGTCGGGATATTCCGCACCTGCCAGTATTTTCAGGAGCGTAGACTTTCCCGTACCGTTAATGCCGACGATATCAACCTTGTCCCCCTCGTTGAGGAAGAACGAAACATCGTCCAGCACCTTGCGCTCCATGTAAGTTTTTGAAATATTATTTGCTGAGAGTAATATCATTGTGCTGCTCCTTGTTTTTTAGGATATGTAACTTTTTGGATGATCTGTAATGCAACCGACGTTCGCAATCGCTAATTATACCACAAACACAAACGCCCAGCCACTCCCGACCACCTGAAATGTTATTTAACCTTTTTCAGTTCCATTGCAAAAGCAATAAGCTGTTCCATGTCAAGAGCTTCGATACGTGCATTCTCCGAAAGCCCCACGGCATTGAGTGCGGAATACACCTTTTCCTTGCTGATGCCCATAAGTGACGACACCGCATTTGCCGCAGTTTTACGGCGCTGTGAAAAGCCGCTCTTGACCACTCTGAAAAAGAATTTTTCGTCCTCCTCGTCGAGTCGGTGCTCCTTGTTAAGGTCAATGCGAATCACCGCAGAATCCACATTCGGCGCAGGCATGAAACTGCCCCTCGACACATTGAACAGCGTCTTAGCCGTTCCGTAGTAATTGACACTGACGGTTATCGCACCTGCATTTCTTGTGCCAACGTCCGCACAAAGCCGCTGTGCCACTTCCTTTTGGACCATGACAGTGACCGAGCTTATGGGAAGTCTGCTTTCCAGCAGGAGCATGATTATGTCCGAAGTGATGTAGTACGGCAGATTCGCACAAACTGCCACCTCAAGCCCCTCGAATTCCTCCGCTATGAGCTTTTGCAGGTCGCACTTCATTATATCCTGATTAAATATTTTGATATTATCAAAATCCGCCAGTGTCTCAGCAAGTATGGGCATGAGCCTTTCGTCCAGCTCAACAGCGCACACCTTGTCCGCACGCTTTGCCAGTTCCGCTGTAAGCACGCCGATACCCGTGCCGACCTCGATAACTCCCCAGCCCTTTGCGGCATTGCCCATTTCCGCTATTTTCGGGCATATATCGGGATTTATGATAAAGTTCTGCCCCAGTCCCTTTGAAAAGCTGAAACCGTGACGTTCAAGAATATCTCTTACTGTGCTTATATTAGTTAAATTCATTACTTCTCCTCGACCTTGTGACGTTCTTTCTCGGAAAACTCCTTTTGCTTCGCATCGTTGAGCTTTTCCATGTCGTTGACCAGATAATCGGCTGAACGATATGCCCGCTGAAAGTCCATATCGCTGAAATACACCTTCAGGTCGATAAATTCGCCGTCAATAACGATATCCATGCCGCTTACCTGACGTCCCCTGTACTTGTCCCTGACGTAAGCGATGTACTCATCCACTTCACGCCTGTCCATTTCTCCGCCAATTACATTGATCTTCATATCATTCGCCTCCTGATAATTTTCTGATGATCTCCTCCGCACATTTCATTCCGTCAACTGCCGCTGACACTATTCCGCCTGCATAGCCTGCACCCTCGCCGCAGGGGTAAAGTCCCCCGAGAGACAGCGACTGCAAGTCCTCTCCCCTGTTGATACGCACAGGCGAGCTGCTTCTGCTCTCCACGCCCGTAAGCACCGCATCAGGCGAATCAAAGCCTTTTATCTTCTTTCCCATTTCGGGTATCCCCAGTCTGAGCGACTGACAGATAAACTCGGGAAGATAGTTTTCAACAGGTGCATGGTGAATGTTGGGAATGTAGGACGGCTTCACCTTTCCGACGGAATATTCGCCGCCCAGAAGCTCGCCCACCGTCGTTGCGGGAGCGCTGTAGTCCGAACCGCCTGCAATAAAGGCTTTTTCCTCGATATCACGCTGAAAATACATACCTGCCAGCGGATGGTCGCTGCCGTAGTCATCCGAGCCCACGTTGACCAGCAAGGCGCTGTTGGAATTCTCCGCATCACGGGCAAAACAGCTCATGCCGTTGACCGCCAGCCTGCCATTTTCCGAGGAGGCCGCAACCACCTCTCCCCCGGGGCACATACAGAAGGTGTACAGCGTCCGACCGTTCGGAAGGTGCACAACCTGCTTATAGTCAGCGGCTTTCAGCGCAGGATGCCCTGCAAAGTCGCCGTACATAGCCTTGTCTATATCAGTCCGCCTGTGCTCGATACGCACTCCGACTGCGAAATTTTTCTGGCTTATGTCAATATTTTTCTCGTAAAGCAGCTCAAAAACGTCCCTTGCACTGTGACCCGTCGAGAGTATCACATTATGAGTGCCGATGGTATGCCTGCCATTCTTATCCTCATACTCCACCGACGAGACCGCCCCGTTTTCAGCGGTAAATCCGCAGAATCTCGCCCCAAACCTGACCTCTCCGCCCAAATCGGCAACACGCTGACGAAGCTGCTTCACCACAGTCCTCAGCTTGTCAGTGCCGATGTGGGGCTTGGCAAGATACAGTATCTCATCGGGAGCGCCGAACTCCACCATTTTGCGGAATATCCAGCCGATACGCCTGTCCTTGATGCCCGTGGTCAGCTTGCCGTCGGAAAAAGTACCTGCACCGCCCTCGCCGAACTGGATATTGCACTCAGTATCGAGCCTGCCGTTTCTGCGGAATTCCTCCACCGCCTTGCAGCGAGAGTCCACATCGCCGCCACGTTCGAGGACTATCGGACGAGCGCCTGACATAGCTAAAACCAGAGCCGCAAACATTCCCGCTGGTCCGAAACCCACGATAACAGGGCGCTCACAGTCGATGGGAACAAAGTCGATATCGTACCTCTCAGCCTTGACAGGTGCGGCATTTTTCAGTATTTTCAGCAGCTTTTCTTCGTTTTTCGCCTCGATATCCAGCGAAATGATGAAATGAACATCCGACTTTTTGCGTGCGTCCACGGACTTTTTCGACAGCACCGCAGAAATGATCTTCTCCCTCGGTATTTTCAGCTTCTTCGCCGCAATTCCCTGTATATCGCTGAAATCAGCGTCAAGGGGAACTCTTATATTTCCAACTCGGATCATACCCTCATCCTTTCAGTGACAGCGCACAGTTTTTGCCTGCCCAAATGCCCGACGACCACGCCCATTGCAGATTATAGCCGCCGCAGTCCCCTGCAACGTCCAGTATCTCGCCGCAAAGGTAGATACCCTTGTCGATGGTCGAGCAAAGATTTTCGTCAACGCAGTCCGCAGTAATGCCGCCCATTGTCACCTGTGCATTCTGCCACGGCGAACAGCCTGTCACCTCAAACTGACAGTTCTTCACCGTTTTCACAATCTTCCTCAGCTCGCCGTCTTTCACGTGCTTTATCTTGTCCGACAGCGGACGGTCAAGGCTTTTTTTCGTCAGGAATATTGCCAGATTCCGCACAAATATTCCCGTGAGAAGCTCCTCTGCCGACTGCTCAGCACGGTTTCTTTTGACGTTTTCACGCAGATAGTCATAAAGGGCGATCTCACTGATGAGCGGAAAGAAATTGGCGGAAAGGGTCATTTTCCCCTCATACTGCTGAAAGAGGTAGGCAAGGTTGAACACGCATATCCCCGAAATATTGTTCTCGTTGAACTGTATCTCCCCTGCTTCCGTCCTCAGCAGTTCAACGTTGGAATATGCCGATATTTCGCCACGAATACGCACACCTTTAAGTCCCTTTACACTTTCTGGAGCAACTCTCAGCGGTGCGACCGCAGGGCAAATTTTTGAAGTTCTGTAGCCTCTTTCCTTGAGATACCGCATCATTCCGCCGTCTGTGCCGAATGCAGGCCCTGCGTAGCCGCCGCAGGCGATTATGACCCGTCTGCACTCGACCTCGCCGTGCTTGGAAATCAGCTTGTAGCCGCCCTTGATATTCTTTATCTCGGTCACCTCAAAGTCACAGCGCTCCTCAATGCCGAGGTTCTCCATTTTCAGCCTGATGGCACTGATAATAGTATTTGCACTGTTGCTTCTCGGGTACAGACCGCCGTTTCTTCCCTCGCTGCCCGTCACGCACAGCACATCATAGGTGTCACGGAAATAACTGACAGCGTCGGGGGTCTTGTTGATTATCTCCATTACATTGACCGTGCCGTGGTAATTTTTTGCGGTTATGCTCTCGTTACTGAGATTGCATTTTCCGTTGCCTGTTGCGGCTAATTTCTTGCCCGAGCGGAACATTTTTTCCAGCACCACAACGCTCCTGTCAGGCGCAGTCTCTTTCGCTGAGACAGCAGCGGCAAAGCCCGAAGCACCGCCGCCGATTATTGCTATATCGTACATTTTTCGTACCTCTTATTTTCCCTCTTTGATATGGACGTCCACCTGTCCGAAAGGGATGATGATATTATTTTCTGCAAAGCTGTTCCTGACTGCTTCAAGCATATTGTACCTTGCAGTGAAGTAGTCCGCATTTTTCGCCCACACTAAGGCGTCGATGGAGACTGAGCTTTCATTATGGGCTGACATTCTCACAACGGGCGCAGGGTCTTTCAGTATCAGCTTGTCCGCCGCAATTACTTCTAAAATAGCCGCTCTCGCCCTGTCGTAGTCACTTTCGTAGCTGATATTGAATTGCAGGTCGATACGGCGGTTCGGAGTTTCGGTATAGTTGATTATCTTCGCCTCGGAGACCTTGCCGTTCGGGATGAACACAGTCTTGCTGTCAAAGGTAAGTATCTTCGTGTATAGTATGCCGATGGTTCTTACCGTACCAACAGAGCCGTCTATCTCGATGATATCCCCTGATGAAAAGGGCTTAGAAAAGAGAATGATGAATCCGCCGCAGAGGTTTGAAAGGCAGTTCTGCAAGGCAAGGCTGACCGCAAGACCTGCCGCACCCAAGATGGTTATGATGGAGGACATGGGCACTTTCAGGAACGACAGTGTTATAATGATAACGACGACGTAAAGAATGATACGCACCAGCGATTCAAGGAAGTGCTTTGCGGCATTGTCCACATTTGACCGTGACAGCGCTTTCCCCGTGATCCTCACAATTATTTTTGAGATTATGATACCGATGATGAGAATTATCACCGCAATGATAATGGACGGCAGGGCATTTTTGATGTATTCGGAAATACCGCCGAAATAACCCGTTGCCTTTTCGACCTGTTCCTCTATTGCCTCCACCGCAGGATTATCCGTGGGCAGGCTTTTTTCAGTTTCAAGCAGAAAAATCTTCAATACGCTCAACTCCATAATATACTATTATATATTATATCAGATTCTCATCCAAAGGTCAAGCCGAGCTGACGAGCTGACGCCAGCTCGACCGCATATCACGCTTCGCTCGTGAACTCGCTTACTCTCTGCGAAACTTTTATTCTGCTTTCGCACGACGTTAGTAAATTCGGGGCGGTGATGTAGGGGCGCAAGCTGACGCCAGCTCGGTCGGCTTTACATCCAATGCCGACATACCCTCATGTTCAGACAGCATCCTGACTCACATTCGGGCAACCACACTCACGCTCCCACTCGCAAGCTCGTTCACTCTCTGCGAGACTTTTATTCTGCTTTCGCTCACTTTTATTAAATTCGGGCAAGGTGGCAAAATACTTAATGTGTACGGCACGCCTATTGGTTACGATGAAATTAACGTCCCTACAATCTGACACCTGAATATGACATAATAAAGTATCAAATCTCCTTGACATACAACAAGCCCCATGATATAATTATTAAGCCAAAAAACATTATCCAAAGGAGAATAATAATGAGTGACCAAAAGAAAAGGATACTGCCTAAAATATTGCTGACCCTGCTTATCCTCATCGCCGCACTGGTCTGTTTCATCTTCTTCAACGGCTCGAAGAACATGAAAGCCATGAACCAAACCCTTGATTCGGGCATGGAGACTATTTCCAAATATGCAAAGGTGACACCCGTTGACCCGGGCGAATACAAGGAAATAAAGATGTACGGACTGATGAAATTCGACGTATCTCAGTACGATATTAGTGATTTAGGCAATCTTTCCGTGATGAAAGTGAACATGGGCTTCATGCAGATGGTGTCTTATGTCATCACCCCTTACAAAAAGGGAATGCCCCTGCTTTCGATGGACTTCATGTACATCATGGGCAACAGAAAGGCATATGCGGAATTTTATGACCTTGTTCCCGATACTTCAACAGAGGAGTACAAGCAGGTGATCGACAAGATCAGGGAGTTTGAGGGCAGATTCAGTGATCTGGACGATCTTCAGACCGAACCTGCATGGTATGACGAGCTTATGACAGTTGTACTCCACAAGCAGACAAAAAGCGCCAACGACAGCAGGGTTGAGGAGATGTTCTGTGACGCTATCCGCACCTACATGGAAGCCGCAGAGGGTCTTGAGGAGCTTTCCGATGAGGAAAAGGCTGAAAAGCTGGAGATAACACAGAAGTATTGCAATGACCTTGTGGAAAAGGGCGGAGTTTCAACAGATGTGTTCAAAAAACAGCTCGGCGAGGAAAAGACTAAGGATTTCTTTGACAAGGTATTCTTTGGAACAGAAAGATACAGATAAAATTCGGGCGCACAGTGTGCGCCCATTTTGTTGAAATTATATACTCGGCGCTACAGCAAAATATACAAAAAATGCGCCGTAGAAATTTCAAAGAACAAGGAAAACTTTTGAAAGCATACCAGCGTATGGTGAAAAAGTTTGACGCAGTTATTTGGAATTTATACAAGCATTTATGGATATTTT
>JAFVBU010000204.1 GCA_017479805.1 Ruminococcus sp. | reverse complement strand
GCAGCAGCAAATTTCATCGTAACCATCGGGCGGATGATATCCGCCCCTACACAGGCGAATTTTATGCGTAATCCACGGGCGCTCGGAAAGCGCCCCTACATCACCGCCCCATATTTACTACCGTCGTGCGAAAGCAGAGTAAAAGATTCGCAGAGAGTGAACGAGCTTTGCGAGTGGGAGCGTGTACGTGGTTGCCCGAATGTGAGACAGGATACTGTCTGAACATGAGGTTATGTCGGCACAGGATGTAAAGCCGACCGAGCTGACGTCAGCTTGTTACATTTGTCACAGTGATAGTGACAGTTTACATATTATAATTTGCTATACGGCGTGCTATAATGTAATTACAAAAAATCAATGCGGAGGTGAACACTATGAAAGGAAATGGCAGAAAAATCTATAATTTATCTCGGCTGATAGTCGTTATCGGGCTTGTCATAGGCATTTATACCGTTGCCGAGGGCTCGTTTTTCCGTAGGTTTGGCGAGGACGAACTAATAATATTCCTCATCTTCTATGCACTGTTCACTACATCGCTGGTCTATTCAGTCGGCTATTTCGTCTACAACAAGCTGCCGCCTGCCGAAAGCACAGCCGAAGAACCCAAGTGGTTCAGACAGCTTTTCGTGCTGTCCTGCTCACCGCTCCCCGTGTCACTGGCAATAAGCGTCGGCAGCTACATAATAACAGGCATCCTCGGCGGCTTCTCCCACGTTGACCGAATGGAATTCCTCCTTTTCGGCTGGATGGGAATATTGCTGTTGCTGGTGGTCATCCCTGTTATCCCTGTCGGAAACGCCGTAATAATAATTCACCATTACCGCAGGAAACAGCGCAGTAAACAGAGAAATGAGCTTGCTGTGCATGAATAAATTTTTCAAAGAGAGAACAAAGAAAGTTATATAAAATTTGCCCCGAATCGCTTCGGGGCATTTTTCAGCTATTAAGATTTTCAATAAACTCTTTCATATCTGCGCTTATGCGCTCATACTCAAAATCATGTACGTAATGACCGCAGTCGAGTTCAACGATCGTTTCATTTTCAACATTCTCTGCAAATTTTTCTGTAAAGCCTCTCCACGTTTCCTTGTCCAGACCTGTTCCGCCCGAGCCGTCCGATACAAACAGCAGCATCGGAGTTTCGGGCATATCCCTGCTGCGTATTTCCTCACAGGCTTCATCTGTAAACTCGCCCTCGCTGATGACATTCTTGTTGAGAACTTTTACATTTATGATCTTTCTGTAGATGGCTATCTCATCATCTGTAAGTTCTCCACGATTTATGAGAGTATCGTCACTCAACAATCTGAAAATACCACATTCACGGGCAGCGGAATTTAATGCATAAGCTACATTCATCGCACCCGATTTTTCACTTATCCCATCGTATGCCTCGGGTGTCGCCATATCGAGACCCACGATAGCCTCTACCTCATCGGGATATTCCTGCGCCCACATGATAGCCTCAACACCCGACATAGAATGTGGACAAAGCACGAAAGGTCCTTCAATACCCAACTTTGAAAGGGCTTCTCTGTCCTGACGCAGTATGGTGTCAAAATCTCTGTCCGCATCCACCACATCGCTAAAGCCGTAACCGAATTTCTCTATGACAACTATCCTGTAATTGTCCGAAAGCCTGCTGTACAGCGTCTTAAAATCATAAATGGGAGAGGATGTTCCGGAACCGGACATAAAAACAAGTGTGTGATCGCCCACACCCTCGGTATAAACGCACATTTCATTGCTATCTATTTCCACCATCTGCCCGATATGTTCCTTTAGTGCTTCCTTGTCCTTTTTCAGCATGACCTGATTGTAAATGGTCATAACGATGAGGAATACCGCTAACAGTATCAGCAGTCCGAGTAAAAATTTGCCTATGGTTTTTAATGCTTTTTTCATATTGTCTTGTTCCTTTCATGTTTTGTCTATTGATTCGTCTGCGGCGCCTGATAAACGTCCATAACAACGTATTCGCTCTTAGTGCCTGTTTTGAACGGTATAGCCCAGCCTGATATGCCCGAGGTCACTATGAAGCCTGTGCCGTTGTACTCCTCTGCGCCGTAGAAAGCGTCGTTCGCTCTGAGAAGCACGCCGATGTAGCCCGCAGGCCAGAGGTGTCCGCCGTGGGTGTGACCCGAGAACACAAGGTCGATATCCTCCTCGGACTCGTTAGCGTAGTCGTTTGGCTGGTGGTCGAGAACTAATGTATACTTGCTCTTGTCGAGGTCTTTCACAAGCTCGGATACCGACATTCTCTCATCGTCAGACTTGTCCTTGCGTCCCACTATGTAGAATTTATCGTCCACAAGCACAGTCTCATCTTTCAGCACGGTCACGCCGTTCTTTTCCAGCTCGGAAATAAGTTCATCGTAGGTAAAATCACGGCCGCTCTGGTAATAGCCCTTATCGTGGTTGCCGTCTATGTAATATACACCATAGGTGGACTTCATCTCGCCCATTGCCTGACAAGCCCTTACCATATCGGCACGGCAGGAATCGTCGTCCACAAAGTCCCCTGCAAGCACCACAACATCGGGGTTCTCGGCTTCAATGCGCTTTATTTCCTCTGCGAACTTCTCGCCGTCAATGGTGATACCAAGGTGCGAATCGGCAAATCCGCATATCCTCAGCCTGTCTGTGCCCATATCCTTTGCGGTCTGCAAGTTGTACTGTGTGCGGTAAACGGTGTGAGCGAATTTCCAGCCGAAAAGCAGGTAAACAAAGGTAGTGGCGATAGCCAGAACGCCCTCAATGTTGTGCTTCCGCTCCTCCTTGTAATTCTTTCTCAGATAGCCGAGGATGATATCAAAAATTATCCAGAAGAATATCAGGTGGAGGAGTATCACTATAGCCGACCAGACGTTGATGAGAAGCGCAGAAAGGGCAACTATGGCAGCCACAAAAAGTGCGGCGATCACCCACGACAGCGCCTTGTGCTTTTCAGCCATTTTCTCAACGAACGAAAAGCGGTGGAAACGGGTGATAAGGTAAAACGTTCCGCCCAGCGAAGCCGCAAGAAGCACAGCGAATAATATTAACCAGAATGACATATTTCAACCTCACATTTCTATAAGCATATATTTAAGGCAACACACTAAACGACCACATGGGCGGCGGAACGCCGCCCCTACACAAGACAGATCATCATTGTTAAATTGTAGGGGCGCCGTTTCGGCGCCCGTGTTATTCTTTACTCTGACTTGTTCAACAGACCGAAACCTTTTCTCAGAAAGGTCAGTTTGTCGAAAAAAAGCAAATTTATACGGTAAATTACGGGCTGATGTGGGCATCAGCCCCTACATTTTGCTTGTTCTCCGTAACTGTGTAGGGGCGAGTTCCGCTCGCCCGTCAATTTTGCTTCAATTCAGGGGCGTCCCGATAAAAGTTTACCCCGTTAAAAAACGGGGCATTTCTGTCGATTATTCAGCGTCGCTGTTTTTCTCGATGTAGTTAACGATATCGCCGACTGTCTTGATCTCCTCAACAGCCTCATCGGGAATTGAGAGATCGAACTCATCCTCAATAGTTGTGATGAGATCAACAACGTCCAGTGAGTCAGCGCCGAGATCGTCCTGAATGTTGGAATCCATTGTTACCTCGTCAGCCTCCACGCTGAGCTGGTCAGCAATAATGTCTTTCAGCTTTTCAAAAATCATGTATTTATCCTCCATCATTTTATTATACTGATTCGCTAAACGTTAATAGATAAAGATGACGAGCAGAAATTCTGTCTGTCAAGGCAGATGACGCAGGCGTGCTGTCGCACGGCAAGGAAGATAACGCAGACAGACGGGATTTATGCTGTCAGATTTGTCTATTGTTGTTTAGGGGATCAGTATTGAAATCGGTCATTCAGAGAACGCTCCGATTTTTCTAAACTTAGTATAACGTTCTTTCAGCAAAACGTCAATATCTTTTTGGCATTTTTCTGCAATTTTCTGTGACAAATATTCCTTAATATTTTCTGAAATTTTGTCTAAATCGTTATGTGCGCCTCCGAGGGGTTCTTCTATGACAGCCTCGGCAACGCCTAAATCCACCATATCTTCGGCAGTCAGCTTCATTATTTCGCTTGCTTCCTGCTCACGTGAAGCGTCCTTCCAGAGTATGCTTGCGAAGCCTCTCGGGGAGAGTACCGAGTACTCAGCATTCTCCAGCATAGCCAGCTCGTCGCAGACACCCAATGCCAGAGCGCCGCCGCTTCCGCCCTCACCGAGGACGATGGATATTATCGGAGTACGCAGGGTCATGAACTCAGCTATGTTCTTGGCGATAGCCTCGCCCTGTCCCCTCTCCTCAGCCGCTACGCCGCAGAATGCGCCGGGAGTATCTATGAAGCATATAATGGGTCTGTGGAACTTCTCAGCCTGTCTCGCAAGCCTGAGAGCCTTTCTGTAGCCCTCGGGGTGTGGCATTGCAAAATTGCAGGCTTTGTTCTCGTTTATATCTCTGCCCTTGACCTCTGCGATTATGGTCACAGGCTTGCCGTCAAGTCTGCCGATACCGCCTAATATAGCCTTATCGTCACCGTAAAGGCGGTCGCCGTGCATTTCGTAGAAATCCGTGAAGATAAGCGGCAGATAGTCCTTTATAGTCGGTCTGCCTTTGGTGTGGATAAGCTGTAAGCGCTCCCACGCAGTTTTTTTCTCATCCATCGCTCAGACCTCCTTTTCCTTTGGAGCGAAGCCGTGGAGCTTCAGCAGATGTGAGAGAACGCTCCTCATTTTCCTGCGCTCCACTATCATATCAACGAAGCCCTTGTCGAACATGAATTCCGCAAGCTGGAAGTCCTCGGGAAGTCTCTGCTTGATAGTTCCCTCGATAACTCGTCTGCCTGCGAAGCCTATGAGCACCTTTGGCTCTGCGATAATGATATCTCCCAGTGATGCAAAGCTCGCTGTGACACCGCCTGTGGTGGGGTCAGTCATAACAGCTATGTAAAGTCCGCCTGCCTCGCTGTGGAGCTTTACAGCGCCCGAGGTCTTAGCCATCTGCATGAGAGAGACAATGCCCTCCTGCATACGAGCGCCGCCCGAAGCCGTAAACATAACGACAGGCAAGTGATTTTCGGTTGCGTACTCGAAAGCACGGGTTATCTTTTCGCCCACAACGCTTCCCATGCTTCCCATCATATAGCGTGAATCCATTACACCGATGACCACAGGTGAGCCTTTGATAGTCGCCGTACCTGTTACAACGGCATCGTTCAGCCCCGTAGAGCTGCGTATCTCAGCCTGTTTTTCGGTATAATCGGGGAAATCGAGGGGGTTTGCGCTTATCATACCGCCGTCGAACTCCTTGAAGCTGTCCTTATCGACGGTTATAGCGATACGTTCCTGAGATGAGAGCCTGCCGTGGTAGTTGCACTTGGGGCAAACTCTGTGAAGCTCCTCATAGCGAGAGAGCGGGCTTGTCTGGGTGCATCTGGGGCACTTGAACATAGGCGGTTTGTATTCTTCCTCCGCACCGCCACGGGCACGTTTTTTTACAACGTCAAAAAAACCTTCAAACAATATTATTCACCGCTTTTTCGTGTTTTGGTCGTTTGTGGTGCACTGTGTCACCTTTTTATGGGAATAAACCACGGGAGGGCGAGGGCGCCCTCCCCTACTGGTCACTAACAGCTCAGCTTACTTCTTACTTTCCATATAGCGTCCGAGGAAGCCTATATCGTAGTTGCCATCCTTGAAATCGCTGTTTCTGATAAGGTCGAGCTGAAAATCTATATTAGTCTGCACACCCTCAACGATGAACTCCGAAAGCGCCCATCTCATTTTGTTGATGGCGTCAGCCCTGTCAGAGCCGTGTGCAATGAGCTTGCTTATCATGGAGTCATAGAAAGGCGTGATGGTATAGCCCTGATATACAGCGCCGTCTATGCGTATTCCCGGACCGCCGGGCATATACAGAGCTGTGATGGTACCGGGGGACGGACGGAAGTTATGGTCGGGGTCCTCCGCATTGATACGGCACTCTATTGCATGACCTCTTATAGTGATATCGTCCTGCGTTACCCTCAGCGGAAGTCCTGCGGCTATCTCGATCTGCGCCTTGACGATATCGAAGCCTGTGACCTCCTCGGTAATTGGGTGCTCCACCTGAATACGTGTGTTCATCTCCATGAAGTAGAAGTCACGGTTCTCGTCAACGAGAAACTCGATAGTACCTGCGTTGTAGTAGCCGCACTGTTTAGCGGCAGTAATAGCGGCATTTCCCATTTTTGCACGAAGCTCAGGGGTAACGATGGGGCTGGGGCATTCCTCCAGAACCTTCTGGTTTCTTCTCTGCATGGAGCAGTCACGCTCGCAGAGGTGGATATAGTTGCCCTGCTTGTCAGCGATTATCTGTATCTCAACATGGTGGGGATTCACAAGGAATTTCTCGATATAGACAGTATCGTCACCGAAGAAGTTCTTAGCCTCCTGCTGAGCGGCAGTCATCTGGGCTTCAAGCTCCGAAGGTGAGTCAACTCGCCTGATACCACGTCCGCCGCCGCCAGCGCTTGCCTTTACAAGCACGGGATAGCCAGCCTTTGCGGCTATCATCATAGCCTCCTCAACGGAGCTGACAGCGCCGTCAGAGCCCGGGATAACGGGAACTCCCGCTTTCTTCATGGTCTCCTTGGCAGCCGCCTTGTCGCCGAGCATTTCTATGGAATGGTATGACGGACCTATAAATATTATGCCGTGCTGCTCGCAAAGCCTTGCGAACTGAGCATTCTCCGAAAGGAAGCCGAATCCGGGGTGAATAGCGTCACAGCCTGTATTTATAGCCGCCTGAATTATAGCGTTCATATTGAGATAGCTGTCCTTGGTGGCAGGAGGACCGATACATACAGCCTCATCAGCTATCTGGGCATGGAGGGACGCTCTGTCGGCGGTGGAATATACCGCAACGCTCCTTATGCCTATCTCACGGCACGCTCTTATGATACGGACCGCTATTTCGCCTCTGTTGGCGATAAGTATTCTTTTGAACATTTATATGTTATCTCCTTTTGAGATCATTTCTTGTCAGCGTCAGCGACGATAAATGTTATCTCGCATGAAACAGCCTTTTCGCCGTCAACTGTAGCAAGGCACTTGCCTGTTCCGACAGGGCCTCTTGTGCGGGTTATCTCGACTTCAAGGTCGAGAACGTCCCCGGGGACTACCTGTCTGCGGAACTTAGCCTTGTCGATACCGCCGAAAAGACCTATCTTGCCCTTGAATTCGGGCTTTGACAGCAGACATACCGCACCTGCCTGAGCCATCATCTCTATCATAAGCACACCGGGGGTAACGGGGTAGTTGGGGAAGTGACCCTTGAACCAGAAGTCGTCCTCCTTGATGTACTTTCTTGCGTGTATACTAACGCCCACCTCCATATCGATTATCTCATCGATGAGGAGGAACGGGTCACGGTGAGGGATCACCTGCTTTATCTGTTCCTGATCCATAAGAATATCAGCCATACTACTTCTCCATTCTTTTTCAATTCATAATTCATAATGCATAATTCATAATTGTAGTGTCAGCTTACGCTGACAGATCAAAAATCGTTCATTATTATCGTACTTTTGATCCGTCCACGAAGTGGACACCGCAATTATGCATTATGAATTAAGCATTATGCATTAAAAATGCTTTCTATAACTAATAGTTACTTGATTACCATGACAGGCTGGTCGTATTCGACGGTCTGACCGTCGGAAACGAGGATGCTTTCAACAACGCCGTCATAATCCGACTGCACCTCGTTCATCAGCTTCATGGACTCGATTATCATGATAACATCGCCCTTCTTGACGGTATCGCCAATCTTTACGAAAGGCGGCTTGTCAGGTGAGGGAGCGGCATAGAAAGTGCCGACTATCGGCGATTTTACGATATTTCCGTTTACCTCGGCAGCCTCGTTCTGCTCGGTGGCAGAGAGAGCGTCCTCGGGTGCAGGGATATTCTGCGGCATGGGAGCGCCCATGAAAGGCATAGGCGGCATTGCAGGCGGCGGCGGAGGTACGGGCTTTTTGCCCTTGATGGTGATGGTTCTCTCACCGTCTGCTATGGTAAGCTCGGAAAGTTCCTTTTTATTTATTATGTCAGCGAGCTTTTCGATGGTCTCGATATCGACCATATCTAAGATCTGGCTCATTGTGTGTCCTCCTTATTATTCTGCCTTTTTGAAGCAGAGAGTAGCATTGTGTCCGCCGAAGCCGAGGGAATTTGACAGCGCCGCACGTACCTCCTGCTCATAGTTCTTGTTAGCGCAGTAGTTGAGGTCGCACTCCTCAGCAGGATTTTCAAGACCAACGGTAGCGTGGATGAAGCCCTCCTGAATGGACTTTGCACAAACTACAGCTTCAACAGCACCTGCCGCACCGAGAAGATGGCCTATCATGGACTTTGTGGAGCTTATCTTTACATTCTTAGCCTCATCGCCGAAAGCGACCTTGATAGCGGCAGTTTCATACTTATCGTTGAGACCTGTGGAAGTGCCGTGAGCGTTGATATAATCAACATCAGCAGGAGTAAGACCAGCCTCATCCATAGCCAGCTTCATGCCCATGCCTGCTGCCTCGCCGCTCGGCATAGGAGAGGTCATGTGGTAGCCGTCGCAGGTAGCGCCGTAGCCTGCTATTTCAGCGTATATCTTAGCGCCTCTTGCCTTAGCGTGCTCATATTCCTCCAGAACCAGAACAGCCGCACCCTCGCCCAGAACGAAGCCGCTTCTGTCCTTGTCGAACGGGATGGAAGCCTTTGTTACATCTGTAGCCTTAGTGAGGGCTTTCATGTTGGAGAATCCGCCGAAAGTGAATTCCTCGTGAGTGCTCTCAGAACCTCCTGCAAGTGCGGCATCGAGGTAGCCGTCCTTTATCTTGCGGAAAGCCTCGCCGATGGAGTGAGTGCCCGAAGCACAAGCGGTAGTAACATCGAAGTTAGCGCCACGGAAGCCTGTTTTCATGGAAACAGTGCCTGCCGCCATGTTGGATATCATCATCGGCACATAGAAAGCCGAGATACGGCTCGGACCTTTTTCGAGGTACTTGCTGTGCTCGTTGATGGTAAGGTCGATACCGCCAATGCCCGAACCGATGATAACGCCTGCTCTGTAGGGGTCGAGGTCGGAGAAGTCCGTACCTGCGTCCTTGAGAGCCTCATAAGCGCAAACCACCGCATATTTAGTGAATCTGTCCATACGTCTTGCTTCTTTTTTGTCGAAACAGCCTTTTATGTCGTAGTAAGCCGACTCATCGAAATCACGGACGATACCTGCGAGGGTAACGCCTGTTCTCTCGGTGTCGTACATATCTATTTCAGTAATACCTATCTTGTTTGCCTTGATGCCGTCCCAGAACTTTTCAACTCCCGTACCAAGAGGAGTAACAGCTCCCAGACCCGTAATAACAACTCTTCTGCTCATACTTATTCCTTTCCATATCAGTAAGTAGTTTTCAGTAAGTAGTAAGCAGTTCAGTATCCTCTACTTACTACTTACTACTCACTACTTACTATTTACATTGACAGTCCGCCTGAAATTTCGATGACCTGACCTGTAACGTAGGAAGCGTCATCGGAAACGAGGAATGAAACCACTGAAGCTATTTCCTCGGGCTCGCCGTATCTTTTAAGTGCAACTGCGTCTATCATCTTAGCTTTCAGTTCATCCGAAAGCACATCTGTCATTGGTGTATGTATAAGACCCGGAGCAACGGCATTGCAGGTGATATTGCGTGAACCGAACTCCTTTGCTGTCGTCTTTGTCATGCCGATAATAGCGGCTTTTGTAGCAGAATGATTCATCTGACCGGGGTTTCCGTAGAGACCTGCAACAGATGAAACATTGACTATGCGTCCGTGCTTCTGCCTCATCATAACAGCACAAGCGTGCTTTGTCATATTGTAAACGCTTTTCTGGTTTACAGCGATAACAACATCGTACTCCTCCTCGCTCATTCTTGCGAGCAGCTTGTCCTTAGTGATACCTGCGTTGTTGACGAGAGCGTCGATAGTGCCGAAATCAGCCTTTACCTGCTTTACCATAGTCTCGCACTGGTCGAACTTGGAAACATCAGCGGCATAGCACTCGACCCTTACGCCGAAAGCACGGCATTCCTCAGCAACTGCGAGAGCCTTTTCCTTATCTCCGTCGCTTGGGTAGTGGTTGAGAGCGATATCGAAGCCGTCCTTGGCAAGTCTCCTTGCGATACAAGCTCCGATGCCCTGAGAAGCACCTGTGATGATAGCTGTTGCCATAATTGTTACCTCCGTATTCAGAAATTTTCCGAGGAGCAAGTCTCCTCATTTACTGTATGTATATATTATATCTGTTTTTACAAAACGCTGATAATATTGTAACACATATCGGCGGAATTGTAAACAGGCAAAATGTCATTTATAGTTGTTACAAATGTAACAAGCGGTCTGTCACACTCGGTAGGGGAGTCCGCCCTCGGGCTTCCGCCGCAAGACTTACTGTGCACTCGGGAGGGCGAGGGCGCCCTCCCCTACATTGGTGGTCACGTACATTTTATGTTTACCACGGGCGGCGGAACGCCGCCCCTACATGGGTTCACGTTTATTTCGGCGTTATTCACGGGCGCACGGAATGCGCCCCTACGTCGGGTCACGTTTATTCTGCTGTATCCCTTTCAAAAACAAGGTCATAAGCTGATATCCTGCCGTAGCCGTCTGACAGAACAGGGACATGGTCAACATATTTCCAGCCACGTTCAGCCATACTGTCTATGACCTCACGATGGGAGAGTTTGCCTTTTTCTTTGCTTGTGCGGTACTCTCCCCAACTGAGTTTCAGACTTATGTATTTATACTGTTTCATTTTATCACCTATATCATTCGTCGGGCGGATGATATCCGCCCCTACAAGTTCACTTAGAAAGGATCTTCTCAGCGCCGTCGTTTATTTCCTTTACGATATCAGCACAGGGCTTTATTTCGGTTATCATGCCTGCGATAGCGCCGCAGAGGAATGAGCCGCTTTCCAGGTCGCCCTCAACAACAGCACGGCGGAGTGCGCCAACTGTCAGGTTCTCGAACTCCTCGGGAGAGAGAGAGCCGTCCTTTTCGCCGTTTGCCAGCTTCTTAGCGAACTTTGTCTTGACGTTTCTGCACGGATGACCTGTGTATCTTCCCGTAACCACGCTGTCTGTGTCCTTAGCCTTGATGACCAGCTCCTTGAATGTGGGGTGTATCTGACACTCCTCGGAAGCAAGGAAGCGTGTGCCTATCTGAACGCCCTCAGCGCCAAGCATGAATGAAGCCGCCATTCCACGTCCGTCAGCAATACCGCCTGCCGCAATGACAGGGATTGAAACAGCGTCCACGACCTGCGGAACGAGGCACATTGTTGTATTTTCGCCGATATGGCCGCCCGACTCAGTTCCCTCAGCAATAACAGCGTCAGCGCCGCTTTTTTCCATTCTCTTAGCAAGAGCAACGGACGGAACAACGGGTATTACCTTTATTCCTGCCTCTTTCCATGCGGCAACGTAAGTGCCCGGGTTTCCTGCGCCTGTGGTAACAAAAGCAACCTTTTCATCTATGCAGAGCTGCGCCAGATCAGCGGCATTCGGGCTCATGAGCATAACGTTCACACCGAAAGGCTTGTCGGTCTTTTCCTTGCAAAGTCTGATCTGCTCACGAAGATAGTCGATGGGAGCGTTTCCGCCTGCGATGATGCCTGCGCCGCCTGCATTTGAAACGGCAGCAGCAAGGGTATGCTCAGCCACCCAAGCCATACCGCCCTGAATTATCGGATATTCTATACCAAGCAGTTCTGTTATTCTTGTTTTCATATCTAAAGTCCTTTCTTTTTAATGCATAATGCATAATTCTTAATTCATAATTATGGTGTTCGCTTCGCTCACAAATTTAAGGCAATGCCGCACAAAGATTGTGCTGAAGATGCGCCGTCAGATTTTTCGTCAGATTGTATAGAAATTCCGCAGGCATACTGGTCTGTCGGTCAGCCCCTCTGTCAGCTTCGCTGACACCTCCCCCACTGGGGGAGACCACGTATGTCAAGGAATTTCTGTGCAAGATGACGGAAAATATGCAAGCAGATTCAGTGCAAAGCCGTCAGGCGGGCTTTGTGCGGTGTTGCCTTAAATATTTTTGGCGCTCAGCGATAATTATGCATTATGCATTATGAATTATGAATTATAGTTAGTACTCTATTATAGCGCCTCCGTAGGTCAGACCTGCTCCGAAGCCTATGAGGGCGAGTTTCTGTCCACGCTG
>JAFVBU010000018.1 GCA_017479805.1 Ruminococcus sp. | reverse complement strand
TAACGTTATCTGCTGTAGGGGCGCACCGTGTGCGCCCGTCAGAGTGTCAAAAAACCTGCTGTGGAACGCCGAGGGCGGCGTTCCCTACAAAATAATTTACGTAGAATAGCCGAATTGTAGGGGCGCATTCCGTGCGCCCGTGCCCGTTTCATTCCAAATCCCCCACAACAAAAAAGCGAACCCCTCCAAAAAAGGGATTCGCTTTAAATTACGAATTACGCATTAATGCAGCTCGTTTCGCCGTCTTGCCGTCCAGCCTGCTGCACCTGCGCCTGCGAGAATCGCAATGGCTGCCGCAGGGGACTTTGCGCCTGTTGACGGAGAGTCCGCCGCTTTGGTGGTCGGCTTGGTATCGGCTTTGGCTGTTGTGGTAGCCGCTGTAGTGGTCGCCGAGGCTGCCGCTGTTGTGGATGAACGCTTGGTGGTAGTTGTTGAAGAAGTAGTTCTGCGTGTAGTTGTGCTTGTTTTAGTCGTTGTAGCAGGCGGAACGGTAGTTGTTGTGGTGGTGGTAGTTACAGTCGTATTGGGATTTGCGGAGGTAACTATAGGCTGCTCCGTCCATGATGAGGAGTTGGTAGCAGTCTGAGTGCGTACCTGAGTATCGCCGTAGGGAATTCCCTTTGCGTAGTGGTCGCATACCACACGGTACTCTCCGCCACCCTTTACCTTTACTTTCATATTATCTATGCTGTAGTAACGGGTATTGTACCCGATAAGATCGCCCAGATAGACCTCGTCCACCCAGTTTTCGCCGTCGTCTGATCGCTGGATAACGACATTCTTGTATCCGACCTCCTCCATTACGGACGAGACCTGAGTTTTTGCAGATATATTAATAAAACCGTCACCTGTCACATTACAGGTAAGTGTACACTTCTCAATAAGGCCTATTGCCTTTTCATACTCCTCCTGCGCCGCATTCACTCCTGCAGCGCTGCCCCATCCAACAGGAGCACACATCAGCACAGCTCCGAGAGCTGCTGCTCTAAATAATTTCCATCTCATCCCGCTGCCCTCACTTAATGTCACTGTCGGACGTTCCGAAGCTGTAAGCCAGATTCATAAGGGCGTCAGCGGAAATGTTGTAGCCATTCAGTGTATACGAACTGCTTCCGTAGGTGAATATTGCCGTTACACGGTTTCTGCTGGGGAAAGCGTAAACGTGCAGACCGTTTTTCGTTCCCTCGATATACTCCTGATTGTCGCTTGGTATGAGTATCTCAGGCAGATCGTCGTGTGTGGGGTATTCCTCGATCGTCAGGCTGAACTGCTGTTCTGTGCCGTTTGAGAAAGTGAAGTAGAAATCGTCTGAATCCTCCATTTTCTCGTAGTGCACCTCAGTTGCCTCAAAGAAGCCGTTGTAAGCCATCTCATCGGGCAGCTCCGACGGCACACAGGGTGTCAGACCGTGCTGTGAGCAGAGGTCTGTGATGGTATCAGCGATATACTCCACCATCTTCTCGGGCGATGTGCCTTTCGGGTCATCTACACCTGCCGAAGGCTCTGTTTCGGTCGTGACTATGCCGTTATCGTTAGTCGCTCCCGTAGTTTTCCACGGCACTACCCATTCGGTAGTTGTATACTCCGAGACCCTTGTTACATGGCGCTTATCATCAGGCTCCTGTGAAAGGTCAAGGGAGAAGCCGCTTTTAGTCCTTTTCAGCACCAGCTCGAAGATATTCTCTCCGTAGGCGGCGAGAGTATAGCAGTTAAGTGCGATACCCACAGCAAAACAGGCGCTTATGGCAGTTGCCCATTTTCTCAGCATTTTTATACCCGAGCGTTTCCTTTCAGCGGCCTTTCCGAGTATCTTATCAGCTGAGGGCGCAGGAGGTATTTCCGCATCGGATATTTCGATCATAGCGGCTGTGATATCCCTCACAGCGTCCAGATCCCTTTCATTTTCAGGCTTTGCAAGCTCCTCATCGAGCATTTGCCTGAGGTCATTGAGCATTGTCTCATCTGACAAACTATTCGGAATAATATGTTCTATATCTTTCATCCGAACACCACTCCTTTTTTCTCCATACAAATCACTATACGGAACAGTGCTTTTTTTCCCGTACAGTACCCACTCTATCCATCTTTTTCCAAATGATTTTTCAGTTTCTTCTTTATTTTGTGCACTCTCTGATACATTGCAGTCAGAGATATGCCCATTTTCTTAGCCGCAGCGCTTCGCTGACCGTAGTCGGTGTCGTAGTAAGCCTCCAGCAGTTTTTTCTCATCCTGTGAGAGCACCTCGAATGGGTCGTCGGCATTCTCATCGGGGAAGCTGCTTTCGGCAGGGATATCGTACACCTGCGGATTATCCTCGATACTCACCTCATGGCCGTAGTTTTTCCGAACATAGGCTTTAATGACGTTATCGGCGGTGCGGTATAGCCATAGCCTTATGTTGTCGGTACTGCTGAGTTTTTCGTGCTTTGAGAAAAAGACGACGAAAACCTCCTGTGTACAATCCTCGGCAGGGTGCTGCTTGTAGCTGAGTTTTGCGAAGCAGTAGCTGTATATCTCTTTGTAGTAGGTCTGTATAATGTTTTCGCAAGTTTCATGCTCGATCAAGGCGATCACTCCCTCCAAAGAAAGAATCTTTTTTCGGATAATCTCCCTATTTAATAAATGCACTAAACAGGGCAAGTTTTTACTCACGTGCCGAAACTTTGTCTGATTGTACAAATGCAAAGGCAGTCATTTATTGAAATTGCAGTATATCTCCAAAAACTACCTCACTTTAAATTATAGCATATTTACGGCTTTTTGTCAATCTTCGAGCTGGCGTCAGCGGTCGGCTTTACATCCAATGCCGACATACCCTCATGTTCAAACAGCATCCTGCCTCACATTCGGGCAACCACACTCACGCTCCCACTCGCAAGCTCGTTCACTCTCTGCGGTGCGGATAATCTGCTTTCGCTCGCCGACACAAAATAGGTTTCAAATGTCAGATTGTAGGGGCGGCGGAACGCCGCCCCTACTACTTTCTATTTTCTGATTTCTGATTTCTTATACCTGACACCTGATCAATCAAGTCTCAGCAAATGCTTTTGAACAGCCAGTGCGTCGGAATTGGTAACACCGTCGTTTTCTCCTGATATATCGGCATTTTTCGCACCCTTTTCCGTCAGCTTGTACTTATCGGGGTTCGCCAGTGACTGCATTATGGCAACAGCGTCAGCCATATCAAGGCAGCTGTCGCAGTTAGCGTCACCGTCGTTCACCTTAGCTGTGTAATATGGGTTTGCATAACCGTACAGACTGACTACCGAATCATAGCCATCGACCTTATTGAACAGGAAGTTGCCGATGAAGTTCGGCTTTTCCGTCTTGATATCCGAAAAGCTCTTGGCATCTTCACTGATATAATTCACGCTGACCGCTCCCTTGCTGCTGCACGAAAGGTCAGTGTAAGGCATACGCACATTTCCGCAAAGCATAGCGTTGTCCCTGAGATTCATCGATGAGCCCTCAGCGCCGTAGACCTCTATATTCGGGCATGTTGTGTACCGCTGTATAAAGCTGCTGCGGAGTCCATCCCAGATGATACCCTTGCTGTTTCCGCCCATATCAAGGCTTCCCTGCACGAAAAATTTCACATTCTTGCTGCCCGATCTAACAGTTATGGTGTTGTCAAGAGCGGCATTGGCCAGAACCACAACTATCTCGTTATCCCCTGCGTCGATGGTAATATCGTGGGAAAGTGACTTTATGGTGCAGCTTCGGGTCACGGTGTCCTCCTTGTAGCTGCTGTCAATGATAAGCTCAGCCGTTTCCTTTTCGGCAGTTTCACTCACGCCGCTGAGAGTTGTCGGGAACTCCGACGGAATGAACTGCCACAAAGTATAATCCTCCGCCTCAGCAACCTTTTTTGGACCGCCTATCATCTGAATGCCCTTGACTTTTGGCTTCTCCTCCTCGTCGGACTTTTCCTCCTGCGCTTCATCGTCGGCAGCGGAATACTGTATCCCCTTTACAGGCGGTGCACTCCCCTCCTCCGCATAGGCAATACCACAGGAGATAGCCGAAAGCGAAAGAAGTGCCGATGAAATTATAGCTGTTATTTTTCTGTTGTTCATATCCATTCCTCCTATTTTTGGGTCAGGTTTCAGGTCGTAGGGGCGGATATCATCCGACCGCCGGTCAAAACATACAATATGGTATACCTGATATCTGACACCTGACACCCGACACCTCTAATTATACCATTTCCGCATATATAAATCAAGTATGGAGCAATATAAAAATAATGCGGTGGTACAGCGATTTTCGGCATTTATTTTTGAAAAAATTCTTGCCAAAGCTGTGAAATTATGTTATAATAATTGGAGTGTGAGATCATACACAAATTTATTTTCACTTGGAGGTGCATTATGAGTTCTGACCCTTGCGGGAGTTTGAAAGCATATCCCTGAATCGGCAAAGCTCATGCTACCTGTCCTTTGCCGAAATAACGGCGAAAGGAGCTGTCTGCGATTGCAGGCAAAAAGTGAATATGATTACATTTATAACCTCAGAGAACGGTACTCTCCGTGAGCTTGAAGCCCCTGTTTCGGGCTGCTGGGTATCCGTTGTTGACCCAAACCCCGAGGAGGTAAGGGAGCTTATCGAGGTCTACGGGCTGGACAGCGGCTTCGTAAGATCTTCCATCGATGAGGAGGAGTCGTCACGTATCGAGCGTGAGGACGATCAGACCCTCGTTATCATCGATACCCCCGTATCTTCCATCGATGACGAAAAGACCAAGAGCTTCTATACTATGCCTATGGGTATAATCATCACGGAAGAATACGTTTTCACCATCTCCATTAAGGAGACACAGATAATAAAAGAGGCTATGCGTGGCGGTATCCGCAATCTCCGCCCTGCCTTTAAGACACGGTTCGTGCTTCAGCTTCTCCTGCGTATCGCAGCGCTGTTCCTGAACTACCTGAAGCAGATAGACAAGATATCATCCGCAGCCGAGCAGGAGCTTCACGACGCTATGAAGAACGAGCTTCTCATGCAGCTTTTAGCTCTGGAGAAATCACTGGTCTACTTCTCCACCTCGCTGAAAGCAAATGAAGCGACCATCGAGAAGATTTTCCGTGGCAGAGTAATAAAGCTCTACGACGAGGATCAGGACTTGCTGGAGGATGTGCTCATCGAGATGAAGCAGGCTATCGAAATGGCGAGTATCTACACGGGCATCCTTTCCAGTATGATGGACGGCTTCTCGTCGGTAATTTCCAACAATCTGAATATCGTCATGTGGCGCCTGACCATCGTGACCATACTCATGGAGATACCGAACATTATATTCGCATTCTACGGCATAAACTGTCCCGATGTCCCCATGAACTATACATGGTTCGCCATATCCCTCGCCATAGGTCTTATGGCTATTGCAGCGTTCATACTGCTGAAATGGAAGAAAAAATAGATGATAAGCCATAGTATTTCCTTTTTTGGTACTGCTATGGCTTTTTTGTAACGTTTTTGGCTATTGATATATAATGTGAACGGTGCTATAATGATAGTAGCTGGAAAACAAGTATTGTGTGTTTCACACAAAAGAAAAAGACGGGAGCTGCCACTCCTGTCTTTTTCTTTTTAGGCTATTTGTCGGATTTTATTGCTGTACACGTGTGTAGGGGCTGCCTTTGGCGGCCCTTAATTGATTATTGATAATCGCTTTGTTGGTCATGCTGAGAGCGGTAACCTCCGCTGTTTTCGGCTTGACCGTTACTTGCATTTACCCGTCCGTAAGACGTGGCTTCGCCCGTCTTACTGCTTTGTCAGGAGGGCTCTGCCCTCCTCGCTCACCTCCCGCCAGAGAGGTCTACACCTCTCTGGACTCGGGTATTATTAGCAGCGTCGCCGCTTTTTTTGTTTTTTTTAAAAAACGGCTTCCGCTTTTACACGGAAGCCGTTTCTCTATCTGTTATCCGTCATTTCTGACCTCCCAACAGCAGGAGTTTCATCACTGATCGTCGTCCTTTCTCGAACGTGCCAGGAATGCGCCGATTCCTGCAATTGCAAGTACTGCCATTGCTGAACCTACGCCTGCAACGCCTGTCTTAGGTGAATTTGCTGTGTCCTTCTTAGAAGAACTTGTTGAAGCGCTGCCTGACTTAGAACCGCCGTTTGAAGCGTTTCCGCCTGAGATAGTTGTTGTTGCTGTAGTTGTTGTTGTATCGGATGTTGTTGTGGTTGTTGTGTCTGTTGTTGTAGTAGTTGTTTCTGTTGTTGTTTCTTCTGTAGTAGTTGTTGTGGAGTTCTCGATATCATCGCCGCCGATCGCTGATGGATTGGTGGATGTTGTGATCTCGATGTTGAGTGTGTCTGTTGATGTAGTAGTAGTTGTTGTAACTTCCTCTGTGGTTGTTGTGGTAACGATAGCTGCATCAACCATAACGATTGTAGCCTCTGATGTTGCTTCACCGTTTACTGATACAACGTCACCGTTATCGATTACGAATGTGATGTCTGTTGCTACTTCGTAGCCTGCAGGAGCTGCTACCTCGTGGAGTACATATTCACCGTCGGTGAGAACTACCATTGTAGGTGCGTTGCCTGAGATCCAGCCGATCTCCTCGCCGCTGCCCTTAGTGAGAACTGCGTCTTCACCGAGGTCAACTGAGCCTTCGCTGAATACGATAGTATTTCCTTCGCTGTCCTTACCTGTGATGGAGAGTTCAGCGCCCGGAACTTCCTGACTGTAGATATCCTGCTTGTCGATCTTAACAATAGCAGTTACGCTCATTGTTACGGTCGTTGTGGTTGTTGTTTCAACAGGAGCAGTTGTTGTAGTAGTCACGATAGCCTCATCTACCATTATGATAGTGTGATCTGACTTAGCCTCACCGTTAACGGAAACGACCTCGCCGTTCTCGATAACGAATGTGATATCAGTTGCAACCTCATAACCTGTAGGAGCAGCTATTTCGTGAAGTACATAAGTACCGTCTGTAAGCTCAACAGTTGTAGGAGCTGAACCGGAGATCCAGATGAGAGACTCGCCGCTGCCCTTAACGAGCTTAGCGTCCTCTGCAACATCTACAGTGCCCTCATTGAATGAGATAGTATTGCCGTTCTTGTCCTTACCTGTGAGAGTAAGCTCAGCGCCGACAACCTCGCTGCTGTAAACGTCCTGCTTGTCGATCTTAACTACTGCTGTTGCAATAGTGGTTGTTGTTGTAGTTGTGGTTGTTGTTTCTTCTGTAGTTGTTGTAGTCTCTGTAACTGTTGTTGTGGTTGTAGTTGTAGTGGTTGTTGTAGTAGTTGTTGTGGTTGTTGTGGTAGTTGTTGTAGTTGTGGTTGTTGTAGTAGTAACAACTGCTTCATCGACCATGACAATTGTCTGCTCGGATGTAGCCTTTCCGTCAACTGAAACGACTTCGCCGTTCTCGATAACGAATGTAATGTCTGTTGCTACTTCATAACCTGTTGGAGCTGCTATCTCATGGAGTACATATGTACCGTCATTGAGCTTAAC
>JAFVBU010000203.1 GCA_017479805.1 Ruminococcus sp. | reverse complement strand
GGCGCTATAGCAAAATATACAGAAAATGCGCCGTAGAAATTTCAAAGAACAAGGAAAACTTTTGAAAGCATACTGTCGTATGGTGAGAAAGTTTGACGCAGTTATTTGGAATTTATACAAGCATTTATGGATATTTTGCTGTAGCGCCGAGTATAATTTCGACGTACCCTGTGGAACGGCGAGGCGCCGTTTCTTGCAAATTAATTATTCTAACCAATGAAATCGGACACTGTAAAACACCGCAAACAGCCTATTGACACATATTAAAAAAAGTGGTATAATTTTACTGTATCAAATGTAATATCGGAACTTATATATACGCTCAGTACATGGGATTTTTTGCGGTTTCGGGTTAAACGGAGGTCGGTAAAATGAAGAAGATAAGCATTAAAACAAGCCATCCTTACGAAGTACTTATCGAGAGAGGCGCTGTCAGGAAATGCGGCGAACTCATCTCTCAGGTCACTTCATCAAGGAAGGCTGTTATCGTAACAGACGACACAGTAGGCAGACTTTATGGCGATATCGTCGCTGATTCCATGAAAAAAAGCGGTTTTGAGTGTGACATTTTTACTTTCCCTCACGGCGAACAGTCCAAGTCCCTCTCAAACCTCGGCGATATCTATGACTTCCTTTGTAAGTGCAATATAACAAGAAGCGACATCCTTGTAGCCCTCGGCGGCGGTGTTGTTGGCGATATAACAGGCTTTGCCGCAGCTTCATTCCTCCGTGGCATCGACTTTGTGCAGATCCCCACGACCCTCCTTGCTCAGGTGGATTCCTCAGTGGGCGGCAAGACAGCTATCGATATCGCAGGCGGCAAGAATCTGGTAGGCGCTTTCAAGCAGCCGATCCTGGTCATTTCCGACAGCGATACCCTCAAAACTCTCCCCCGTGAGACCCTTGCCGAGGGTATGGGAGAATGCATAAAATACGGCATGATACGTGACGAGAAGCTCTTTGAGCTTATGGAGAGCCATGACCTTGACAGCCTTGACGAAATAATGGACGAAATGGTGTACAAATGCGTCGATATCAAGCGTCAGGTGGTCGAAAACGACGAGCTGGACACAGGTGAGAGAATGATACTTAACTTCGGTCACACCCTCGGTCACGCTATCGAAGCATGGCATCACTATACCGACTATGCACACGGCTGCGGTGTTGCGGCAGGAATGTGCCTTATCACCGATATACTCGCACCTCAGCTTTCCGACAGACTGAAAAAGTGCTGTGAGGCATACGAACTGCCTACAGGCACCGATATCCCCATGAGCGAGCTTCTGCCTTTCTGCTCAAAGGACAAGAAGAACGAGGCAAAGGACATCAACTACATCATCTGTCAGGAGGTCGGCAAGTGTCAGATAGTGAAAGTGCCTTTTGGTGAATTCTGCCGACTGATGGAGGGCAAGTAATGGATATTCGCATCAGCCCGTCAGTTTTAAAGGGCACGGTTGACATTCCCTCGTCAAAAAGCTGTGCTCACCGTGCCATAATATGCGCCGCACTTTCCTCGGACAGCGAGCCGTCGGTTCTCAGCGGTATCAGCTTCTCTAAGGACATTGAAGCCACCCTCGGTGCAATGGAGGCTTTCGGTGCAAAATGGGAGCTTACCGACAAGGAAAGCGGCACTGTAACCGTTTACGGTATTGGCTCTCAGCGTGTCAGCGGAAAGCGTACAGTTGACTGCAACGAGAGCGGTTCAACTCTCCGCTTTGTCATCCCCATAGCCGCCGCACTTGGCTATGATACGGAATTCCTCGGACGTGGCAGACTTCCTCAGCGCCCGATAGATATTTATACCCGTGAACTCGGAAAAAATGGCATAACATTTAACTATAACAACACCATGCCCTTTGATATCACAGGTCAGCTCAGAAGCGGCACATACGAGATAGAGGGCAACGTTTCCTCGCAGTTCATCACAGGTTTGCTCTTTGCACTTCCCATGCTGGAGGGCGACTCGGTAATAAAGCTCACATCTCACCTTGAATCCCGTCCCTACGTGGATATCACCATCGACACCATGAAGCGCTTCGGTATCAGCGTTGAGGAGAACGAGGACAGCTACACTGTCAGGGGCGGGCAGAAGTACCGTTCCCACAGCGAGCGTGTTGAGGGGGACTACTCTCAGGCGGCATTCTTCTGCGTGGCAAATGCCGTAAATTCGCAGGTTGAGCTGAAAAATCTTCTCCCCGAAAGCGTTCAGGGCGACAGGAGGATAACCGATATCGTCAGTGAGACCTGTTCGGGCGGAAAAATAGGCAGTTTCAGAGCGGACTGCTCCGATATTCCCGACCTTGTGCCCATTCTCTCGGTGCTTGCGGCATACGGAAGCGGCGAATCGGTCATATACAACGCACAGCGCCTGCGTATCAAGGAGAGCGACCGTCTTGAAACTACTGCGGCTATGCTCAACGCTCTCGGCGGCGACGTTTCTGTCACCGATGACGGACTTATTATCAGACCAACAAATACATTAAGCGGTGGGACTGTTGACGGCTGCGGCGACCATAGAATAGTTATGGCGGCTTCTATTGCGGCGCTGGGCTGTACAGGCGATGTTGTCATAACAGGCGCAGAGGCAGTGGAAAAGTCCTATCCCGATTTCTTCAAGGACTACACAAAGCTCGGAGGTAAGGCAAATGTCATCGATTTGGAATAACAGGATATCGGTATCGATCTTCGGAGAGGCAAGCGGCCCTGCCATCGGTGTGACCATCGATAATCTCCCCTCGGGCGAGTATATCGACACCGAGGAGCTGACAAAGTTCATGGCAAGACGCCATCCTGATGTTGGCGGCTATCCTGCCGACCCTCACGAGAATATCGTTCCCCACATTATGTCCGGTGTGTACAATGACAGGACTACGGGAACTCCTCTTTGTGCGTTTATACAGAATATCCCCACGGACGAGCCTGAACATGACAATCTTGACAAGCTGGCTCGCCCCGGTCATGCGGACTACACAGGTGCTGTCCGCTATAAAGGCTTCAACGACGTTCGCAGCAGCGGACATTTCTCCGATAAGCTGACTGCGCCCCTGTGCTTTGCAGGAGCTGTATGCGGTCAGATACTGGAAAGGCGTGGAATATACGCAGGAGCGCATATCTTGCAGCTCCACAACATCAAGGACAATCCATATGACCCTGTGAATATCACAAGGGACGGCGTTAAGAGCGTGAGGATCAAGGATTTTCCCGTTATCAACGACCGCAAGGGCTGGCTCATGCAGGAGGATATCGAAAAGGCTAAGGCAGCAGGGGAGTCCCTCGGCGGTATAATTGAGTGCGCCGCTGTGAATGTGCCTGCGGGTATCGGTTCACCGCTGTTTGACGGCTTGCAGAACAATATTGCCCAGCTCATTTTCGGCATTCCCGGGGTCACGGGGCTTGAATTCGGCGCAGGCTTTACATCTGCAAAAATGCTCGGAAGTCAGAACAACGACGATTTCTACGTTGACGAACACGGTCACGTGGTCACAAGAACTAACAACCACGGCGGTATCCTCGGAGGAATATCCTCGGGAATGCCCGTAACTGTCCGTGCCGCATTCAGACCGTCGCCGTTCGTGGCAAAGCCGCAGAATGCCGTTGATCTCCACGATATGACTGAGGAAACAGTCACCGATGTGAGCGGACACGTGCCGTGCACCGTACCTGCGGCAGTTCCCTGCGTTGAAGCTGCGGTGAATATTGCTCTGCTCTCGCATATGATAGATTATCCCAACTTCTGTTAAGGTGATATTATGCAGGATGAAAACATCAAAAAAATGGCAGAAATGGCAGATACCGAGATAAGGGACGTGCCTACGCTCAATATCCTGCTCTGCTATCTGCTTTACAAAATAGACCGTCCCGTTGAGACCGAACAGCTTTACGAGATCGCCATAGAGACCGGTATAGTAAACTATTTTTACTATCAGGACTCCATTGACTATCTGCTGAAAAATCAGCTGATATCGCTGAAAAAGGACGATGACGGTGCGGACTGCTATATTATCGAGCCAAAGGGTCTGGCTTGTGCAAAACAGCTCAAGACCTATGCGCCCAAGTCCTACAGGGACAAGCTGGTGCTGGCGGCTCTGCGCTATTTTGCTCGGCGCAAGTATGAAAAGGAACTGAAAATAGAGTACATCCCCGTGGGAAAGGGTTATTTTGTGCAGATAAGGGTGCTTGACACCAACTGCGACCTGATGGATCTGAAGCTGTACGCTCCCGACTTGACACAGGCTAAGCTGCTGGGGGAAAAGGTTCTTCTGAATCCCTCGGGCTTCTACAGCAAGGTCATCGAACTGGCTCTGTCCAACGAAGAAACACCATACGACCTGACAGACAATTGAATTCTGCAAACATTATATTTAACTTAGAAAAGAGATAGAATATGAAATACGGTATTGTACTTGAAGGCGGCGCTATGCGTGGACTTTTCACCGCAGGCGTTCTCGATGTTTTTATGGAAAACGGCATCAGCTTCGACGGCGCTGTCGGAGTTTCCGCAGGGGCTTGCTTCGGCTGTAACCTTAAATCGGGGCAGATAGGCAGGTCTATCCGCTACAACCTCCGCTTTGCAAAGGATAAGCGCTATTGCAGCGTGAAATCTCTGGTAACTACGGGGGATATGTTCGGGGCGGAGTTCTGCTACCACACCATCCCCGACAAGCTCGACCCATTCGACGGCGAGACATTTTCTAAGTCGCCTATGGAATTCTGGGTAGTCGCAACTGATGTGACTACAGGAAAGGCTGTGTACCACAAGATGAACACTGCCAGCTACGATGAGCTTGAATGGGTGAGAGCCTCGGCATCTCTGCCGCTCGTTGCACATATAGTTGAGGTTGGCGGAAGAAAATTGATGGACGGCGGCATTGCTGACTCCATACCTCTGCGTTTCATGGAGTCGGTGGGCTACCGGAAAAATGTGGTGATACTGACACAGCCGAGAGACTATGTGAAAAAGCCTGTCAAGTCCATGCCTATGCTGAAAGCAGGCTATAGCAAGTATCCGAACCTCATAAAAGCCTGCGGCGAAAGGCACAGGATGTACAACAAGGAACTGAGGTATATCCGCCGTGCCGAGGAGCTTGGAAGTGCTCTGGTCATTGCACCGCCCGAAAAGCTGCCAATCGGACATATCGAGCACGATACCGACGTATTGCAGGAGGTTTACCGTATCGGCAGAAAAGCCGCTATGGATAAGCTGGAGGAAGTAAAGGTATTTTTATATGAATGACAAAGACCCGAAACCGTCATATTACACGGCTTCGGGTCTGATTTTAGTATTATACTCGGCACTACAGCAAAATATCAATAAATGCTTGTATAAATTCCAAATAACTGCGTCAAACTTTTTCACCATACGACAGTATGCTTTCAAAAGTTTTCCTTGTTCTTTGAAATTTCTACGGCGCATTTTTTGTATATTTTGCTGTAGCGCCGAGTATAATGCATATCTCGCTCCACTGACATTCTCCGCAGACCTCGCTAAGCCTGCCGCCGTCAATGATGATATCCTTTGCTTTTTCCGAAAATTCGCTCCATTTCAGCTTCATATGCTCGGGGAGACCGAGAATTTCCAGAACCTTTCTATCGTATTGCTCAGGTGTCATGCTTCTGCAACCGCTACCTCGCCTGTTCGGGCATTTCTCGCAGATGATATCACTGCCGACCGTTAATTCAACAGTCGGGTCGAGGCTTCTGAGCATGGCGATACATTCCGACATATTCGCTGTAAATGCCGAATCGTAGCCTTTTCCGATGAAAAATGCGGTGCACAGTCCGTGGTGGGGACGTATCTTACAGATGGGCATATTTCTTCACTCTGTCGGAAATAATGATAGCAAGCGCCATTTTGATGAGGTCGAAAGGCACGAACGGAGTAACGCACCACTTCATAGCCTGCCCCAGCGAAACAGCTTCAACGTTGCGTGCGTATGCGTACATG
>JAFVBU010000202.1 GCA_017479805.1 Ruminococcus sp. | reverse complement strand
GGGAGTTTTACCGCCAAGTCCGAGATAATCAGCCACCTCTGCATAGCGTTCAAGGGTATGAGGGTGATCGTACTGAGGGAATGTTCCCATTTTTGCAGGAGTTTCCGCAGCGTTGAAGCGCAGTACATCTTCTATTACCAACGCATTTGCAATACCGTGAGGAATGTGGTGATAAGCACCGAGTTTATGTGCGAGAGAATGGCTTACACCGAGGAAGGCGTTTGCAAAAGCCATACCTGCCATTGTTGCAGCATTAGCCATTTTTTCTCTTGCTTCCGGATCATTGGGACCGTTGTCGTATGCACGGGGGAGATACTCGAATATTATCTTGAGAGCTTTGAGTGCAAGTCCGTCTGTGAAGTCTGTTGCCATTACGGAAGCGTATGCTTCAAGAGCGTGGGTCACAGCGTCTATTCCTGAAGCAGATGTGAGCCCCTTTGGTGCTGTCATATGAAGGTCTGTATCGATAATAGCCATATTCGGGAGAAGCTCGTAGTCAGCAAGAGGGTACTTTACACCTGTGGCCTCATCAGTAATAACTGCGAATGGGGTTACTTCAGAGCCTGTTCCGGCAGATGTGGGGATAGCAACAAAATAAGCTTTTTCGCCCATTTTCGGGAATGTGTATACTCTCTTTCTGATATCCATAAAACGCATTGCCATGTCAGCAAAATCAGCCTCGGGGTGTTCATAAAGCACCCACATTATCTTGGCAGCATCCATTGCTGAACCTCCGCCGAGAGCGATGATAACATCGGGCTTGAATACCGCTATCTGTGCTGCACCTTCCTTTGCACAAGCAAGTGTTGGATCGGGAGCAACATCGAAGAATGAAGCGTGCTGTATACCGAGTTCATCAAGTGTGTCAGTTATAGGCTTTGTGAAGCCGTTTTCATACAGGAATTTATCAGTTACTATAAATGCACGCTGCTTGTTCATTATGGTCTTCAGCTCGTCAAGTGCAACAGGCAGGCATCCACGTTTCATATATATCTTTTCAGGCGCTCTGAACCAAAGCATATTTTCTCTCCTTTCGGCAACTGTTTTAATGTTCAGTAAATGCTTGACACCTACGTTCTCACTTACTGAGTTGCCGCCCCATGAACCGCAGCCGAGGGTAAGTGACGGAGTGAGACTGAAATTGTAAATGTCACCTATGCCGCCCTGAGATGAGGGAGTGTTCACAAGAATACGGCAGGTCTTCATTCTGCTGCGGAATTCCTCCAGCTTGTCCTGCTGTGTCAGCACATCAAGGTAAATAGAGGAAGTATGACCGTAGCCGCCGTCAGCGATGAGCTTTTCAGCCTTATTGAAAGCGTCGTGGATATCGTTTGCCTTGTACATAGCCAGAACAGGGGAGAGCTTTTCGTGAGCGAACTCCTCTGAAAGCTCAGTGCTTTCTGTTTCGCCGATGAGTATTTTTGTGCCCTCGGGAACAGTAACACCTGCAAGCTCTGCAATTTTGCAAGCACTCTGACCGACTATCTTAGCATTGAGAGCACCGTTGATGAGAATGGTCTTGCCGACCTTTTCTTTTTCCTCTTTTGAAAGGAAATAGCAGCCTCTTGCAGCGAATTCAGCCTTGACCTTGCTGTAGATATTCTTGTGAACGATAGTTGACTGTTCCGAAGCGCAGATCATGCCGTTATCGAAGGTTTTTGAATGAATAATAGAGTTAACAGCGAGGATGATATTAGCCGATTCATCGATGATAGCAGGGGTATTTCCCGCACCGACGCCAACAGCAGGCTTGCCGCTTGAATAAGCAGCCTTTACCATTCCGGGACCGCCTGTAGCCAGTATGATATCAGCCTCAGACATAACAAGGTTTGTCATTTCAAGGCTCGGTACATCTATCCATGAGATTATTCCCTCAGGAGCGCCTGCTGCAACAGCGGCTTCAAGAACTATCTTTGCAGCTTCGATAGTTGACTTCTTAGCTCTCGGGTGAGGGCTGATGATAATGCCGTTGCGTGTCTTTAAAGAGATGAGCGACTTGAAAATAGCTGTAGAAGTTGGGTTTGTTGTAGGGATAACAGCAGCGATAACACCGATAGGCTCAGCTATCTTTGTGATGCCGGCAGCCTTGTCCTCCTCAACTATTCCGCAGGTCTTTGTGTTGCGGTATGTGTTGTAGATATACTCAGAAGCGTAATGGTTCTTGATTACCTTATCCTCAACGATGCCCATGCCTGTTTCCTCAACAGCCAGCTTAGCAAGGGGGATTCTGTTTTTATTTGCTTCAGTTGCAGCCGCAAGGAATATTTTATCCACCTGCTCCTGAGTGAATGAAGCGTACTCTTTCTGGGCTTGTCTTACTTTTTCGATAGCTTTTTCGAGCTTTTCTGTGCTGTCTACTATTTCGTGATCTTTTTTATTCATATTTACCTCCGATTTGATTTTCCTTGAAAATTGTCTCTTTGTTATTCTTTTGTCAATGTTATGATATCATATTGACAAATATTTGT
The DNA here is from genome assembly GCA_017479805.1 of Ruminococcus sp. Taxonomy (GTDB): domain Bacteria; phylum Bacillota; class Clostridia; order Oscillospirales; family Ruminococcaceae; genus Ruminococcus. The sequence goes on along the minus strand of JAFVBU010000202.1, from coordinate 16,408 downwards.
CAATATCTGTTAGTCTCGGATAACATCATTAATTTTTCAGCAATACAAAGCCTTTTTTGCTCCGATGATATTATTGTTGCCCAAGCAGCCGTTATATATCCGTGAACGGGCAAATATCTCTCTTGAAATTACAGATATCATGTGTTATAATTAGTAAAAAACAGGAGGAATAAATATGGGAATATTTTCAAAATTATTCGGAAAAAAAGAACAGTCCGAGCAGAAGCCCGATAAAATGGTAACGGATTTTACCGAGCTGATAGGCTGCGATTGGCAGCAGTTAAGTGACAGTCTTACAAAAGAGGAGATAACTGAGCTTTATCTTTCCGAGTATGCGCTGGGAGCTCAGAACGGCTATTATCCGATACTTGTGTCACTTTCGGATACCTTGCTGGAAGATATATGGAGCGTTTATGAGGATGAGGGCGACCACGAAGAATACAGAAACAGGCTTATGAGCAGCGATCTGTCCCACGGCGGAGAGTTCCTGAGCAAACGTTTCAAGGAATATGTGGATATGATAAAAGAGGAAGAGGACGAAAATTACAGCGTTGAGGAGCTTTACGGCGAATATTCCGACAACATTAAGCCGCTTTCGTTTTTTCTGAATGTTGACAAGAAAAGCAGGAGCGATAATGAGAAGCTGCTTCTTTTAAGAGTGCCTGCGGACGAGCCGTGGAAAGTATTTGCGTGGCTGCCCATCGGCGGCTGGAACGAATGTCCCGAGACCGAGGACGTTATGGCGGTCTGTAAATACTGGTACGAGAAATATAAAGCCGTTCCTGCCTTTATTTCAAAGGATGAGCTGCAAATGTACGTTGCCACACCCATTAATCATGGCGATGATGCTGTGAAGCTGGCAGAGGAGCAGTACGGATTCTGCAATGATACAGTAGATCAGGGAGTTGGCTCAATAATGTCACTGGCAGGCTCGCTTATCGGCTCGAATATCTGGTATTTCTGGTGGGACTAATAAAAACAAAAAGCGGCGGATACAGAGTTTTTTCTCTTATCCGCCCTTTTTGCCATATATTGTCAGAATAATGCCATACCCCAAATTATATGGCAATTATTTAAACTTTAATAATTTTGAGTTCGTCTGAACGCATTATAGGTTTTTATGACATATAAAACCGATTAAGCGTCCATGCTTCTTTTGATATACCCGTATTTCCCGATATATTGACAAATTTCGGCGGTTGGAGTATAATACAGTCATGCAGTTAAACAACCGTTTCTGCCATGATATAATACTGATCTCAAGTCGATACGATGAAAAGATTTGCCGATAGGCGTTTGCTGATATAGGAAAACGATCGCAGGCGGGCTGACGCCCGGCAAGGTTGTTTGACGAAGATCAGCGGACGGATAGCGGTAAAGATTTTCAGCGGTTCGATTTGAGATCAGTATAAGGAGGATTATTATGAACATCGATCTTACAACAATCATTCCAATCGTTTTGGGCGCTATAGCAGTTATTGTTATATTCGTCATGGGATATATCAAAGCTCCGCCTGACACCGCCTATATCATCTCGGGTCTGAGAAGAAAAATTATCATAGGCAAAGCGAGTATACGAATCCCGTTTTTTGAAAGAGTCGATAAGCTGAAGCTCCAGCTCATCGCTGTTGATGTAAAAACTTCAAGTGCCGTTCCTACCGCTGACTACATCAATATTAACGTTGATGCAAACGTAAACGTCAAGGTCAGCAGCGATCCTACACTTATCAAACTTGGCGCTGAGAACTTTCTGAACAAAGAAACAGCCTACATCGCCAAAGTTGCACGTGAGGTGCTTGAAGGTAATATGCGTGAGATCGTCGGACAGATGACTCTCGTCGCAATGGTAAACGACCGCAAGGCTTTCGCTGAAAAGGTGCAGGAAAACGCTGCTCCCGACCTGAACAGAATGGGTCTGGAAATAGTTTCCTTCAACGTTCAGAATTTTACCGACGACCAGAACCTTATTGAGAATCTCGGTATCGACAATGTTACAACGATACAGAAAAAAGCCGCTATTGCAAGGGCTGAATCCGAAAAGGAAATAGAAATTGCAAAGGCGCTGGCAAAGAAAGAAGCAAACGACGCACGTGTTACTGCCGAGACGGAGGTAGCACAGCGCAACAACGAGCTTGCTATCCGTCAGGCTGAACTGAAAAAGGATGCGGACACACAGCTTGCAATTGCTGACGCAGCTTATCAGATACAGCAGGAGGAACAGCGTAAGAGCATAGAGATATCGAGGGCAAACGCAGATATTGCCGCATCCGAAAAGGCTATCGACCTTAAAGCTAAGGAAGCTGAGGTAAAGGAAAAGGCTCTCGACGCTGAGATAAAGAAAAAAGCAGAAGCTGACCGCTACAAGGCTCAGCAGGAAGCAGACGCAAAGCTCTATCAGCTCAAAAAAGAAGCAGAGGCAGACCGTTTCCAGCGTGAGCAGGAAGCTGAGGCACAGAAAGCAGAAGCAGAAGCTCAGAAGTTTGCAAAAATGCAGGAGGCTGAGGGTATCGCTGCTGTAGGTAAGGCAGAGGCTGACGCAATACGTGCAAAGGGACTTGCCGAAGCTGAGGGAATCAACGCAAAGGCAGAAGCTATGAAGAAATACGGCGAAGCTGCTGTACTCGAAATGTACTTCAAGGCTCTTCCTGAAGTTGTCAAGAATGCTGCTGCACCGCTTTCAAGCGTTGACAAGATAACCATGTACGGCGACGGCAATTCAAGCAGACTTGTTGGCGACATCATAGGCTCGACCACAAAGATAACCGACGGTCTTACAGAAGCAACAGGTGTTGATATCAGGTCACTCCTTGCAGGCTTCCTCGGAAGCAGCAATGCAAAGCAGCCTGAGAAAACAGCATCGGCTGACGAAAGCAACGATACCGAATACTCTGATTTCCTTGAAATGGATACAAACGTTTCGGATGAAACAGAGGATACGGAAGAATAAAGCAAAAGCCATAGTATCATGATACTATGGCTTTTTTATTTACATATTAAGCAGTTCATCTGGACCCTGTTTCAAAGGTGCCTTTTGTCATTACTGACTCGAATTCGCCGACAGGCTGGATATTGGTTATTTCCATAGCATTCTTGTCGTAATTGAGCCAAATGAGGAATGCCGCAAGACCTGTGTTGTTGCTGAAATTGATGTAATAATCGACAGTCTCGCCCTGCTTGCAGACAGCGTTATCGCCATAGATAACAAATCCGCTTTCGCCCGAATAGTCGTCCTGTTTGATATCACCGTTTCCGACTCTGATGATACCGTCCGAGACAATGTCGGGGATTATCGTTATACCTTCGATATTCGAGAGGTCGGGCTTTATTTTTACGGTATAGTCACCGTCGGGTGCGTCCTCTTTTATCTTGAAAGTGACTTTTATGACCTGACCGTTGAAGATAAAATCCTTAGAGGGAGCGGTATCCGCCCAGAGACAGTACGCACGGTCAGAATAGTTCACAATTAGACCGCTGTTGGCAGTCGTTGTAGTCACAGCGGTCGTTTCTGTAACGGTAGTCATCAAAGATTCAGCATCGGTAGCAGATACACTTGTTTCGGTTGTCACCGTTGATGCTGAAAGCGAGGTCGTAGTAGTGACCATTGAGGGTGCTGTAGTGGTAGCAGGAGTTTCAATAGCAGCTCTTTCAAGATATTGGGGCAGGGTCATCTCGTTTCCCGTTGAAGCAAAAGCATAGTAAGTGAGGATGAGGGTGGCATCTCTGCCGTCAACTACATTATCGCCTGTCACCTCCGACAGCGCTTTCTGCTCATCGTTCAATATGGAGGCCTGACCTGCCGAGGTTTTGGAATATTCGGTAAGGATATCGGTGGCATCACGTCCGTCAATAATTTGGTCACCGTTTACATCGCCTTTAAGCGCACCGTCTGCCGAGACAGCCTGACATGGCAGCGCACCTGTCAGCATTACAGCAGCGGAAAGCAGGGATATGAATTTCATGTATTTCATTTTTACACCTTCTTTAAAGAAATGATCTATACCACGATTATAGCACTTTTATCCCCATCAGTCAAGGCTTTATGTATATTCCGCAATAAATGGTGACTGCGGCAAAATAACAGCCCCCGATAATATTTTTTTCATCGGGGGCTTTATATGAACTTTCTTTTGTATTGTTTTTTATGCGAGTTCTCGTTTTGTCATTTTATTTCTTTTATTTCAAGCGAGCCGCTTTTTTCATCATCGGCAGCGAATCTTGATATGGATATCCTGCTTTGCGTGCTTTCCTCTCCGTCTTTCTGTATCTGAGTTTCTTCCATTATGGTCAGGCTGACATCGGTCTTTATAACATCGTATATATGTATATCCTTATCGGGCAGAGCTCCCGTATTGCTCAGAGTGAGCGTCGGGTCTGACTGACTTGAAAAGGCAAAGTACATTACATCCTTTTCGGTCAGGTAAAGTCTCAGGCTGCTTATGATACCCATATCGGCAGGAATATCGATAGCTTTGCTCGTTTGTACTAATTCCGATGTGCTTATTGTTCCGATACCGTCTGTATATTTTATATCGGTATACGGGAGAACACTGTTATCCTCCGAAAGGGGAGTATCATTTTCGCCTGTCTCATAAAGAGTGAAAGCAGAAGCGCTTTCCTCTGGCAAAGCAGTCTCACCGCTGCTGTAAACGGAGCAAAGCCATTTCAGGTCATTTGCAGGGATATTGTAAACCTCGTTTGAAGTCTCTCTGTAGTTCTGTATCCGGTAGCTGTAGCTGATATTGTCGGTAGTTGAGTAGTAAACGCTCGTCATAAGCGGAACTGCCTCGCTGCCGCTTTTGAAAAGGCTGTACTGGCTGAATGAAGCGGCGATGCAGTTATCGTCCGAGCAGTCGGGAGTCTCATAAAAGCTGACATTATCTGTGAAGCTGCTCTCTCTGTCAGCAGCCTTCAGTTCGTCCTCGGTGAACCTCGCCTTAGTTTCGGCGGCGGCGATGAAGTTTTTCTCTGTATACTCACCGCTGTACTCAACTGCGTATATCTCGTTGGTCAGCATTGCGCCCTGATCTCTCACGAATATCCGCACCCTTATATCCTCTCTGCCGATATCCTCAAAAGGACAGCTATACAGGGGAGTGACAAGCACATCCTTAGTGATGTAATCTTCAAGCGCCATATCGTACACATGGAAATCCATGCCACTGTTTTCAGCGGTCTTTTCGGATATTTCCCCGATCATCTCAGTGTAGATATTGGAGTCGGGAGAGCCGATATTGCACATTATTTTTCTGAAAGCCGCAGTTTTGGGGACTATACCAATGACGAACACAGCCGCAATACCCACAGCCGCCGCTCTGAAAACAGGTGTAAGCCGTCTTTTGCCCGTGATATTTTCAAGGTCGGTAACGATGAACTCGCTGTCCTCAAAATCCGTGCTGTCATCGTGGAAAGCACGTTCAGCGATCTTGTCGAAGCAATCCACAGACTCAGAAAGTTCATTCATTTTGTCCTTCAGCAGTTCTTCAAATTCCTGTTCTGTACTGAACTTTTTTTCTTTCACCGTTATTCACCTGCCTTTTCTTTAAGTATGGCAATTGCACGTTTGTAACGTGATTTTACCGTAGTTTCGGGACATTTCATTATTTTCGCTATCTCCTTGAAGGTCAGTTCTGCACAGCATTTGAGCACAACTATCTGTCTTTGCTTATCATTTAAATATTTAAGAAGCTGATTTATGTAAATACTGTCCTCGACAGTCTTTTCAGCCTCGCCGTAGCTCTGGATGATTATATCCTGAATTTCTCTTTTGTATCTGCGGCGAAGCTCCAGTGCAACGTTGCGGGCTATAGTAAATATAAAGCCTTTGCCGTCGCCCATTTTAGGCGAAAAACGCTTGACCTGCGAAAGTCTGACAAAGGTCTCGGTAACGCAGTCCTCGGAAAGATGGTAGTCGGAGGTGATACCGAAAGCGATGGCGAAAACGCTGCCCTTGAACAGAATATACAGTTTTTCGAGAGCTGCTTTTGAGGTACGGCAGTTGAGGATAAGCTCGTTTACATCCGCAAGCTGCTCGTCGGGCTGCTGTGTATGTGAAAAATTAGCTAAGATAGGCGTTTCACCTCCGCTGAGAAGATTTGAGTTGACGATCATAGTTACCGCTCCTTTCCGTGGCATTTTTGAATGCATTCACTAATAAGTGTTTTTGGAAAGGAAAAAAGACGAAGTTAAAAGAAAAAATTATATTTCAACGTTATGTTTGACTAACGTTTTGCATATAGCCGATACTGCTGTAATAGCAACAAAATGCACATAAAACCTTATATACGATTATATCATTTCTCACCGCTTAATGCAAGAAAATATTGCTAAACTATTGACATTCTTCACATTATATGGTATCATAAACATATGAACAATCATTCATATGAGAAAGGACAGTGTATCATGGAAAAAGATTATTCCATACTGAACCTCGATTGTGCCCACTGCGGCGCTAAAATAGAAGAAGCAATAAACAAACTCAGCGGCGTTGAGCTGGCAGTGCTCAATTTCCCCATGAAGAAGATCAAGGTCATCGGCGACTGCTCCGATGAACTGCTGGAAAAGATGAATCAGGTCGCATCCGACATTGAGCCGGGTTCGCAGATAGTTCCCTACATGGAGAAAAAGACCAAGCAGTTTGAGGTGAGAAACCTTGACTTTGCGGCTCACGGCACGGAGATAGAAAACGCCATAAAAGCCCTCGACGGCGTAGAATCGGCGGTTTTTGATTACTCCACCATGCGTATCAAGGTCACGGGCATCATATCCGAGGAGCTTATAACCCGCATGAATATTGCCGCTGACAAGGCGGTAAGCGGAGTTGAGATAGTTCCGTACTCCGTCCGTGGCACTCAGCGCAAAAGCAGATTGCAGGAGATCGTTGACGAGATAGAGGAGAATACTCCCCATCATGATGAGCATGAACACCACCACGAACACGGCGACCATTGCGGCTGCGGTCACGACCACGATGAGCACCACCACGAGCACGAAGAACACGAACATCATCATGCAAGCCATGAAAAGCATGAGAGCAGCGTGCGTGTGGTGAATTCCCATAAGCATGAGGGCTATGAGGAATATGAAGTTACCCTCGGCGGCTATGCTGCGGCTGAGCGTGAATATGAGGACAAGGATGAGCTGACGGAGCAGCACTGCGAGGACGAGGAGTACGTGGACGAGTACAAGGAGATACTCGGAGATATGTACAATGCTGACCCCATAAGGATAAAAAAGCGTGCAATGCCCGACAGTGAAAAGACGGTGGGACGCTATGAGCGTACCGAGGAGGAGCACGAACATACCGAAAAGCCCCATGAGGATGAGGAGCTTATCCGCAAGCCTGCCGCTCACGAAAAAGAGCCTGATCTGGTATCGGAGCTTGTGCCCGAAAGCGAGATGAAAGCTCCCGTAAAGGAAGATATCCCGAAAGCGGAGATACCGTTCACCATGCCCGAAACGGCAAAGGAAAAGAGCGACTCCGTTCCCTTTGAGGTCGCAGAGCTTCTGGTTGGCATAGAAGTTTTCGTTGCAGCACTCATAAGCCGAAAAATGGGCTGGTTCATGCCCGTTACCATTGCGCTTTTCGTCATATCCTACCTTATTCTCGGTATCAACGTGCTGAAAGCAACGGTGAAGAACATCAAGGCAAAGAATTTCTTCAACGAAAACCTGCTCATGACCATCGCCACCATCGGTGCATTTGCTCTCGGTGAATACCCCGAAGCTGTGGGAGTTATGCTGTTCTTCCGTATCGGTGAGCTTTTCGAGAACTATGCAGTTGCACGAAGCAAAAAGGCTATAACCTCAGTTTCCGAATTGCAGGTTGAGGAAGCCGATGTTCTGGTGGACGGCGAGTTCATGCGTATCCCGTCGGAGGAGATAGAAAAAGGCGATATTCTGCGTATCAAGGTAGGCGAGAGAATTGCCGCTGACGGTATCGTTGAATCGGGCAAGTCAAAGCTGGACACCTCCGCAGTAAACGGTGAACCCGTTCCGCTGACTGTCCGCAAGGGCGATATGGTCTACTCGGGCTGTATCAATCTTTCCGAGGTCATCACTCTGAGAACCGTGGATTCCGCAAGCGATTCCATGATATCGAAGATAGCAAGGGCAGTCGAGGACGCATCAGCTTCAAAGCCTCACATCGACCGCTTCATAACACGTTTCTCAAAGGTCTATACACCTATCGTAATAGCAATAGCACTTCTGACAGCGATAGTTCCGTCAATAATCACAGGCGACTGGCATAAATGGGTGTACGCAGCACTGACATTCCTCGTTATAAGCTGCCCGTGTGCACTTGTACTCAGCGTGCCGCTGGCATTCTTCTCGGGTATCGGTGCGGCTTCAAAGCTGGGAATACTCTTTAAAGGCGGCGATTCTATAGAAGCGCTGGCAAAGGTAAAGGCAGTAGCATTTGACAAGACAGGAACACTCACAAACGGCACATTTACGGTTACACAGGTACAGACATTCGGTGTACTCAGCAACAGACATCTTCTCAGAATATGCGGAAGCTGTGAAACTGCTTCAACTCATCCCGTTGCAGAAAGTATCGTTGAGTATTGCAGAAAGAATGACCTTAAACTCGGTACTCCCGAAAAGGTAACAGAGGTTGTAGGCAGGGGAGTTGAAGCTGAGGTAAGCGGCAGAACAGTTCTCTGCGGCAATGAGAAAATGATGGAGGAATACGGCGTTCCGATACCAAAGGGACAGCCTGCTGACGGCGGAAGCGTGGTTTACATCGCTATAGACGGAAAAGCAGAGGGACGCATAGTTGTTGCGGATACCATCAAAAAGACCTCACACGAAGCAATATCGGCACTTAATGCAATGGGAATCCACACAGCAATGCTCACAGGCGACAAGAATGAAAATGCCCGTATAGCAGGCAAGAAGCTGGGCGTTCAGTCAGTCAAGGGCGAGCTTCTCCCCGATGAAAAGCTGAAAGAGATAGAGGAGCTCAGAACAGTCTACGGACCCGTAATGTTCGTGGGCGACGGTATAAACGACGGCCCTGTTCTTGCAGGTGCAGACGTAGGCGGTGCAATGCACACAGGTTCACACCTTGCACTTGAAGCCGCAGACGCAGTATTCATGAATCCCGAGCCTACAGCGGTGGTAAACTCAAAGAAGCTGGCAGACAAGACCCAGCGCATAGCTTACGAGAATATCGTATTCGCACTGGTAGTCAAGGCAGCAGTCCTCGTGCTTGGACTTTTGGGAATGCCCAGTATGTGGCTTGCAGTATTTGCAGATTCAGGCACGGCAATGCTACTGATACTCAACTCTATCCGAAACCTCAGCGTTAAAGGATATCTTGAGTGAGCAGTGAGTAGTAAGCAGTAAGTAGTGAGTAGTGAGTAGTTATAAGAAAAGGGCGCACATTGTGCGCCCTATATTTTTCATACCTATAAACTAAAGGGGCGATTTTACATCGCCCCTTTACTGATTACTGATAACTACTTACTACTTACTAATTACTTACTGTGAGGCATTTTACGGCGGATATCGTTAAGACGCTCCAGTGCATTTTCAAGAGTTTCGTTTTTCTTAGCGTAGTGCAGTCTGATATAGCGGTTCTCAGGCTCTTTGAAGAAGCTCGAACCCGGAACAGCTCCAACGCCCACATATTCAGCCAGCTTTTCGCAGAAGTCCAGATCGCTTGCGTAGCCGAACTCGGATATATCAAGCATGATATAGTAAGCGCCCTGCGGAACGGTGTGCTGTATGCCGATATCGTCCAGACCCTTTAAGAAAAGGTCACGCTTCTCGGTGTACTTGTCCTGAAGCCACTTGTAGTAATCGTCACCGAAACGAAGTCCCGTAACAGCGGCTTCCTGCAAAGGTGCAGCAGCGCCTACAGTGAGGAAGTCGTGGACTTTCTTTACAGTGTCGATTATACGTGGCGGAGCGATAACATAGCCCAGTCTCCAGCCTGTGATGGAATAGGTCTTTGAAAGGGACGAGCAGGAAATAGTTCTCTCCCACATATCGGGCAGAGAAGCGAAATAGATATGCTTGTGGGGAGCATAACGATATGCTCATACACCTCGTCGGTGATAACAAAGGTATCATACTTCTTTGCAAGGTCAGCGATTATCTGTAATTCCTCCAGTGTGAACACCTTGCCGCAGGGGTTTGAGGGATTGCAGAGAATGAGAGCCTTTGGATGCTGCTTGAAAGCGTCCTCCAGTACATTCGGGTCGAAGCTGAACTCGGGCGGAACAAGGGGAACATAGATAGGCTCAGCGCCCGAAAGGATGGTATCAGCGCCGTAATTCTCATAGAAAGGCGAGAATACGATGACCTTATCCCCGGGGTTTGTGACGGACATCATAGCTGCCATCATAGCCTCGGTGCTTCCGCAGGTAACGACTATTTCGCCGTTTGGGTCGATAGTTCTGCCCATAAGACGGGACTGCTTTTCAGCGAGGGCTTCACGGAAATTCTGAGCGCCCCATGTGATGGAATACTGGTGAAAATCCTCTTTGGTGACCTGAGCCAGCCTGTCCAGTATCTCCTGCGGCGGGTCGAAGTCGGGGAATCCCTGAGAGAGATTGACAGCTCCGTATTTATTTGATATTCTTGTCATACGTCTTATGACTGAATCGGTAAATGTTGCTGTACGGTTTGAAAGTTCCGGCATAATTTCCTCCATTTTCAAAAATTAGGAATTCGGAATTCAGGAATTGGCTTCGCCAATGGATTAAAGCATTATTGATCCGTCACCGCAAGGTGACTCCGCTAATTCCGAATTCCGCATTCCGAATTCCGAATTTAATTATATCATAATCAGATGTTATAGTCAATATTTCTTTCGTCGATAACTCGTCTGGACTTGTGCTCAGAACGTGTATCAAGACCGCCGTCGGGATGAACGATTACCTTAGCAGGCTTAACACCGATACGAGCCTTCAGAGCAGCGCTTACCTCTGCTGCAACTGTTTCGTCGTCCTTGTCAACACCTGTTGCCTTTTCAACTTCTACAGCGTACTTGCTTGTGAAGTCCTTCTCGAAGATACGGATGAGGTATTCACCTGTCAGATCGCTCTGCTCACGGATAACAGCCTCGATATCGCTTGGGAATACATTAACAGCGGAAACAATAAACATATCGTCCTTTCTGCCGAGGATATGTATTCTGCCGTGTGTACGTCCGCACTTGCAGGGAGTAGTGTCGATGCGTCCGATATCGCCTGTCTTGAATCTGATAAGTGGACGAGCGTGCTTACGGAGAGTTGTGAATACAAGCTCACCTGTCTGACCGGGTTCGAGAACCTCGCCTGTGTGGATATCAACAGTCTCAACGAGAATATGGTTTTCAGCGATATGCAGACCGTCGTGGTATTCGCACTGTGCAGCGCAAGCGCCGAAAATATCTGACAGACCGTAGAAATCGTAAACCTCTGCGCCCCAGATGTCCTCGATAGCCTTTCTTGTAGCGTCGATAGAACCGCCGAGCTCACCTGCAACGATGATCTTCTTTATGTTAAGATCCTTCTTGGGATCGATACCTGCTTTAAGAGCCTTTTCACCGAGCTGCCATGCGTAGGAAGGAGAAGTCCAGATAACAGTCGGCTGATATGTTTTAAGGATGAAGAGAAGTCTCTCGCTTGGGAGAGTACCGCCCCAGATACAAAGTGCACCGAGGTTCTGAGCGCCGATTACGTCAGGACCGCCAACATAGAGTGAGAAGTTAAGTGCGTGAACGTATCTGTCGTTTGGTCTCATACCGACCTGCCAGAACCAGCGGCTCTCAGTGTCCTGGAACTCGTCGAAGTCCTTCTTTGTGAAAGGGCTCATTGTAGGAACACCTGTTGAACCTGATGAAGTTGAGATGAATACAACATCTTCTTCGGGAACTGCTGCCAGCTCGCCGAGGAATGAACCGACACCCTGAGTGTCACGCTGAGTTTTCTTGTTGATGAAAGGGAACTTCTCAATATCCTTGAGAGTCTTGATATCCTCGGGCTTTACGCCTGCTTCATCGAATGAACGCTTGTAGTATGGAGCGTGGTCGTAAGCGAATTTTACGATCTCCTGAAGGTCTTCAAGCTGCTTCTTTTCAAGTTCGGGACGGGGGAGAGTTTCAAGCTCCTCATTCCAGAATTTATTGTTGATATCTCTGCTCATTTTTAAATTACTCCTTTTGTTTAGTTATTCTATATGTTTGGTATGATTATATTATACATCAAAAAAAGCTCTCTGTCCAATACCTATGTCTTATTGTTAGTTATAAATAATTTCTATAGGTTTAATCGAATTTAAAGTTTTTTCCGATATACTCCCACTTCTTGTCACGGGATTTGATAATAATATCGATATCCTCGTCACTGAGGTGGCGGAAACGTCCCTGCTTTTTCAGGTAGTCTGCGACACTTGTGAACTCCTTTGGCTTGCGGTTCAGCTTAAATTCGCCGTTTTCGTATTCAGCCAAGTACCAGAGACCGCTGTCAACTACCTCTCTTGCGATGTTGACAGTCTCATCAACGGGAACTCCCCAGCCTGTGGGACATGGAGCTATAACGTGGATATATTTAGTGCCCTGAATCTGCGAAGCCTTGCGTACCTTAGCGATGAAGTCATCGATATAGCCGACGCTTGCAGTTGCCGCATAGGGGATATCGTGGGCTGCGGCTATCTCGAACATATTCTTCTTCGGGCGGATATTTCCGTGGATATTCTTACCCGCAGGAGTTGTGGTAGTCTTAGCGCCGAAAGGTGTCAGACCGCTTTTCTGTATGCCTGTATTCATGTAGGCTTCGTTGTCATAGCAGATATAGATAATGTTATCATTTCTGTCTATAGCACCCGAAAGAGCCTGAATACCGATATCGGCAGTACCGCCGTCACCTGCAAAGCCTACAGCAGTGAAGTCCTTGAAGCCTCTTGCACGGAGACCAGCCTCAACGCCTGTCAGCATGGACGCTGTACCTGCAAAGGTGGAAATAATTGAATTGTTTGAGAAGCAAAGCTGTGGAAAATTGAATCCGACAGCGGACATACAGCCTGCAGGAAGTACGGAAACGGCATTTTTGCCCAGTACCTTTAAAGCTGCCCTGACTGCAAGACTTCCTCCGCAGCCTGCACAGGCTTTATGACCGTAGAAATATTCCTCACGTGAAATGCTGTCAGCAGTATTAGCCATTGCTGTCACCTCCGATACCGATGAAATTAACGTTTGAAGTGCCCTTTGATATACCATCGAAGATATCCTCAATATCCGAAGCGGAAATATTTCTTCCGCCCAGACCTCCGATGAAGTTGTAGCCCTTTATATTGACATCAGCCTTTTTGAGAGCCGAATTTACATTGGTGTAAACTGTGCCCTCGCTGCCGAATGAGATATCCTTTTCAAGCACACCGTAAGCCTTTGCATTTTTCAGTGCCTCGGCAATTTCTCTGTGTGGGAAAGGACGCATATACCTTATCCTTACAACACCTGCTTTTATGCCCTCTGCACGGAGCTTGTCGGCAGTTTCACGGCAAAGACCTGCTATGCTTCCGAGGGTGACAAGGATATAGTCCGCATCCTCGGTGAGATAATTCTCCACCAGACCCGTGTATTTTCTGCCGAATATCTCAGCGAACTCCTTCTCAGTCTCGGCAATTACATCTCTTGCCGCAAGAACACCCTCATGCTCCTTGAATTTGAAGATATAATTGGTGTCAGGACCTGCTGAGAAAGCCATGTTTTTGGGGTTCTCGAAGTCTATGCGGTTATCCGTTTCGTAGGGCGGCAGGAACTTGTCTGCCTGCTCACGGTCGGGGATATCGACAGGCTCGTATGTATGAGTGAGCACGAAGCCGTCAAGGTTAGCCATGAACGGAGTTGAAACGTCCTTATTCTCGGCTATTTTATAGCTCATAAGCGCAAGGTCAAGGGCTTCCTGAGCATTTTCGGCATAAGCCTGTATCCATCCGCTGTCAAGCTGAGAAAGGCTGTCTCGCTGGTCGCCGTAGATGTTCCACGGCAACGCTGTTGAGCGGTCGGCATTCATCATAACGATGGGGAAACGTCCGCCCGAAGCGTAGTAGAGACATTCAGCCATGTAGAGAAGTCCTTGCGAGGAAGTAGCTGTGAACGCTCTTGCACCTGCGGCACTTGCACCGATAGCGCATGAGAGAGCAGAATGTTCGGATTCAACATGGACGTACTCAGCACTGAGGCTGCCGTCCTCGACCATTTCCGAAAGGCGCTCTACAACGATGGTCTGGGGAGTGATGGGGTAAGCGGAAATGACCTGCGGACGGGCAAGTCTTATGCCCTCGGCAAAGGCTTCATTTCCCGATAAAAACTTTCTGCTCATCAGCGTTCACTCTCCATTCTTATAGCGTTAAGTCTGCATATTTTAGCGCATATTCCGCAGCCCTTGCAGAAATCGTAATCTATTGCTGCCTTTTTGTCGTTGATGGAAATAACACCGTCGGGACAGTAAAGGTAGCACTGCTGACATCCGACGCATTTTGCATTGTCGATAACGGGGCGGATGCTTCTCCAGCCGCTGTTGACGGAAACAAGATAGCCTGCCTCGAAACAGGTATTCTCAGGCACCTCCGACTGAGAAAAGGTCTTTTTATCTCTTACATACGGTCTCATTCGGACACCTCCCCGACTGCTTTCAGCAGAGCGTTTATGTTGCGCTCACGTATTTTCTCAGGCATATAGCCGTTTATTGCCTGAACTGCTTCATCGGCGGTAACGACAGCCGAAAGTCCCGATACAAGACCGAGCATGACAGTATTGACGGTGGGAAGCCTGAACTCAGCGGCAGTATTTTCAGCGTCAAATGAGACAGTACCGCTGATATTTCCCTTTGTATTGACGATAATTTTGCCGCCCTCCTTCAGCAGACCCGAAAGCTGAGGGTCGTAAAGGGTATCATCGAGGATAACGATGAGGTCGGCTTTTTCGGTCTGACTTCTGTCAGTGATGGGCTTAGTATCGAGCTTTGTGAATGCTCTTACGGGAGCACCTCGGCGCTCGGGGCCGAAAGAGGGAAATGCCAGTGCATATTTATCATCGCTGTCGATGGTATAAGCTGCTCCAAGCAGTTTTGCGGCGGTAAAAGCACCCTGACCGCCTCTGCCGAGCCAAAGGATCTCTTTCATTTCTGCTTTTCTCCTATCGTTTTAGTATGATTTAATTTTACCACTAATACAGCAGTATGTCTAATACAAAAGGGCTATTATTGATTATAGATAAAACCTATAAGTATTGTAAGCTATTGATGTATGCGCTGTTATGAATTCGGAATTCCGAATTAAGAATCATTCGATCCCGAGGTACGCTTTCAGCTTGCTGATATAGGTCTCTGCCAGCTCGCTGAGTATGACGTTTTTCAGCGTTACATAGCCGATCTCCATTACCTCGTCATTCTCTCCGCTGTCAAAGGGGACTGCGGTGTAGTCACTGCCGTTCAGTTCCTCGCAGATTATGCCCGAGCAGAGAGTGTAGCCGTTCAGACCTATCATAAGATTCAGCATGGTAGCCCTGTCGTTGGCTTTGATTATGCGCTGGTACTCGTTGGTGCTGAGTATCTCCTCCGCAAGATAGAACGAGCTGTTGTCGCCCTGCTCAAAGGAAAGACATGGATAATCTTCAAGCTGGTCAAAGGTAATTGACTTCTCCTTTGCGAGGGGATGACCTTTCCAGAGGTAAACGTAAGGGCTGCAATCGGTCAGGTGATGGAATTTAAGACTGTTTGAGCTGAGCAGCTTGGTCATGGACTTCCTGTTGAAGTTATTGAGGTAGATAATGCCTATCTCGCTTCTCAGACCTGCCACATCGCTTATAATTTCCGAGGTTTTTGTCTCACGAATAGCAAACTCGTACTTAGTAGTGTCAAACTCCTTGACCATCTCCACGAAAGCCTTGACTGCAAAGGAATAATGCTGGGCGGATACGCCGAATTTCTTCTTTACTCCGCCCTTGCTGATGTATTTTTCCGTAAGTATATCGAACTGTCCGACGACTTGTCTGGCATATTGCAGGAACTCCGCACCGTCGTTGGTAAGGGTAACTCCCTTTCCGCTGCGGTTGAATATCTTTATGCCGATCTCTTTTTCGAGCTCCTGCACTGATGAGGTCAGTGACGGCTGAGAAACGTAAAGCTGTTCGGAAGCCTTGTTCATCGAGCCGTAAGTGGTTATAGCAAGGATGTATTTGAGCTGCTGTAAAGTCATAGTTTGCCTCCTTGAGGTGTGCAGGGGCGTGCAGGGTTTGCATGGTTTTTCTACACTTATATATACTCGGCGCTATAGCAAAATATCCATAAATGCTTGTATAAATTCCAAATAACTGCGTCAAACTTTCTCACCATACGAAAGTATGCTTTCAAAAGTTTTCCTTGTTATTTGAAATTTCTACGGCGCATTTTCTGTATATTTTGCTATAGCGCCG
>JAFVBU010000201.1 GCA_017479805.1 Ruminococcus sp. | reverse complement strand
CAGCAAATGCCGACAGATACGCACCGACCTGCGGAAACGTCAACAATCCGTCATCAGGCTCATATGAGTGGTACATGACAGAGTTCATCAAGGGCGCACTGTCAAAGGGCGCAACTCCCATACTGGTAACAACTACCATCGGCATGAAGGCTTATTCTAATGGCAAGTTCGTGAACAGCTACACCAACTACGGCGACGCCTGCAAGAACCTTGCGAAGAAGTACAGCATGCCTTGTATCGACCTTAACTCACTGATGGTCAGCCACTACAATTCTGTGGGATACGATACAGCTAAGAGCTATCACCTGATGGGTGCAGTTGCAGGTTCAACAGACGGTACACACTTCTGTGAAAAGGGTGCGGATATCGTTGCAGGACTGGTGGCAAAGGATGTTAAGTCGCAGAATATCAGCGGACTGGCACAGTTTGTAAAATAAAAACAAAAATAAAACAGCGGCGAAGCCGCAGCACCGGGATTCCAAAGGGATCACATCCCTTTGGCAGAGGGTGAGCGAGGGGGGGCGGAGCTCCTCTGACAAAGCAGCAAAGCAAGCGCAGCTATGCTTTGCGGACAGTCCATAAGAAATAACGGTCAAGCCGTAAGAACCCCCGTCCCCAAGAAATAAAAATAACAAGCCTGACCAAAAAGTCAGGCTTGATTTATAATATGCATTTTTTAATTAACGCATAACTTTATTTTAATTTAACGGTAGATTTATACATAATTATGTGCTATAATCATTTTATAAAAATAAAAGTACAGGAGTGATTCAAACATGAAGAAAAAACTTTCGGCAGTCTCAGCGCTTCTCATTTCGCTGTCGGCTGCTACTGCGTCTGTTTTCGCAGCACAGAATTACAGCGCAAAAGACCTCAGAGCACTGGCTGATGCTCTCCACGGAACTGAAAAAATGTCCGCCGAGCAGGATGTCAACGGTGACGGAAGTATCGACGTTTTTGACCTTATCGCCGTGAGAAAGACCTTTACCGCATCAACAGGGGAGTTCACCAAGACCACTCTCCCCATCAGCGACGAAACTGTCCGCTCTGTGGGCAGAAACTACACCAATGACGGCGTAACATGGCTCGTTCACAGCGGAAGCGCCGTGGAATTTACCGTAAATGCCCGTTCTGCCGAGGTCGAGCTTGCCGGGGACAGCAGTATCAGCAACGGCGAGGACTATCGTTCACGCTATGCCGTACTTGTGGACGATGAAGTGGTCGTGGACGAGACAATGGGCGAAAAATCGAAGAAAGTGGAGATTTTCAAGGGCGATACTCCACGTACTGCAAAGGTTAAGGTAATCCACCTTTCCGAAGCGAACAACGGTGCTATAGGCGTTAAAAATATTACCGTTGATTCAAATGCCGCTGTTCCCGTTGCTCCCACAGCTGACAAGAAGTACAGGATAGAGTTTATAGGCGATTCCATCACCTGCGCTTACGGTGTCGAGGGAAAGAATCAGTACGAGAATTTCAAGACAACCACTGAAAACTTCCTCAAATCCTACGCTTACCTCACAGCGCAGAAGATAGATGCGGACTACAGCGCTGTCAGCTACAGCGGACACGGCATACTTTCGGGCTATACCAGCGACGGCAAGATAAACACGGAATCCCTCGTTCCGCCTTATTATGAGTACATCGGCAAGCCTGCGGACTATCAGAAGCCGTGGGACTTCTCAGCAAAGCCCAATGATATTGTTGTTATCAACCTCGGCACTAACGACAACAGCTACTGCGGAACTGACGAGGAGAAAATGACCTCATACCGCACCGAATACGCTAAATTCCTCGCTCAGGTGCGTAAGTGCAACCCCGATGCTCATATCATCTGCACCCTCGGAACTATGGGCGCAACCGAGCTTTATCCCTATCTTGAGGGCGCTGTGGAGGACTTCAAAAAGGAGAGCGGCGACACCAATATCTCCTGCTATCAGTCGGCAGTTCAGGATATGCAGAACGACGGTCTCGGCTCTGACTGGCACCCGTCCCTTGTGACACAGCAAAAGAGTGCGGCGGTGCTTGCGGACAAGATCTGCAACGTCCTCGGTATCGAGTCCGACCAGATAGGACTGGATGTTGCGGCTGACGCAAATTACGATATAACGAAGAATGAAGCCTCGGGAGCAAACGCTTCCACTTTCTTCTCCGACTACGACAAGTCCTTCTGGGTCAACGTTGTAAGCGGCGGAACAAAGTCCGACGACATCTGCATGAAGATCTCGGGCATTGACATGAAAAAGGGCGGAAAGTACCGTATATCCTTTAAAATGACAGGCGACAAGGGCAGGGAGATACCCATTTCCATAAAGTCCTCCGACGGCGCTGAGATCTACTCCGCAACCGTTGCCATCGAGGGCGAGAAAACACCGTTCGCTGAGGAGTTCACAAGCAGTATCACCGATAAGGCGTCGTTCCTGACGGTAGAAATGGGCGGCAAGGACTACAGCAACGTCACCCTTTACGAGCTGCATATTGAGAAAATAGGTTAACCAAAAACATTAAATTCAACGGGGCGATGTGGCATCGCCCCCTACTTTTTGTTAAATTTAAAATCGAGAATGTAGGGGCGCATTCCGTGCGCCCGTTGGTTACTCTGTAATGTGCAATTTTCTCCATTTTCTTCTGGCAATTTGGGACGT
>JAFVBU010000200.1 GCA_017479805.1 Ruminococcus sp. | reverse complement strand
TTCTTTCGGGCAAGGTCAACAAGGAGCTTGTATAGCTTCTGGCTCAGCACAAGGGAAGTGCAGTTGGACGTTGTGGTATCGACGGCGAAATGCTCATGGCTGAGAAAAAGACCACCGACGACGGTCAGGACTTAGGCTGGGTAGGCGAGATAACAAAGGTCAACACAAAGCCCATCCTCGACGCCCTCAATAACGGCAACGTTCCCGTTATTGCAACTGTAGCCACAGACGAGAACGGCAACACCTACAACATCAACGCTGACACGGCTGCTGCAAGGATAGCCGCAGAGCTGGGCGCTGAGAATCTCATCCTTATGACCGATATCGCAGGACTTCTCAGAGACAAGGACGACCCGTCCACACTCATCCCCGAGGTAAACGTCAGCGAGGTGCCTTTCCTCAAAAGACAGGGCATTATCTCAGGCGGTATGATACCGAAGATCGACTGCTGTGTTGAGGCTGTCAGACGAGGCGTTAAAAAGACCGTTATCATCGACGGCAGAGTTCCCCACTCCATCCTCATCGAGATACTCTCCAATGAGGGCATTGGTACACAGTTCGTATAAGAATTGAGAATTAAGAATGGAGAATTGAAAATGTTAAATTGAAAATGATAAATTGGGAATTACAGCATTTATTTAAATCGTCAGCGAAGCTGACACAATAATTCTCAATTCTCAATTCTGAATTCTCCATTTAAAAATAAAAGTGTTGACTAATATACAAAAAGTTTACGCAAATCAAATGCTGTAAGGTTGATTTTAGATGCCTTTCAGCGGTATAATTATAGAATGATAAAGTTATGATCAGGATATTATGTCTGCCTGAGCAAGGAGGACAAGATGAATACAATAGACAAATTTAATGAACATATAATGCAGTCCTACGGCCGCTATCCCCTCGTTATGGAACAGGGTGAGGGCAGACGCTGCAAGGACGAAAACGGCAAGGAATATATCGATTTCGGCAGCGGTATCGGTACTAATTCCCTCGGCTACTGTGACGAGAAATGGGCTGACGCAGTTTGTGCACAGGTAAGAACTCTCCAGCACAGCTCAAATTACTACTATACCGCAGTTCAGGCGGAATTCGCTGAAAAGCTGTGTGCAGTATCGGGATACAAAAAGATCTTCTTCGGAAACAGCGGCGCAGAGGCTAATGAGTGCGCCATAAAGATCGCAAGAAAGTACAGCTTCGATAAATACGGCAAGGGACGCCACAACATCATCACCCTTGTGAATTCGTTCCACGGAAGAACTATAGCAACTCTTTCGGCTACGGGTCAGGATGTTTTCCATAACTACTTCTTCCCGTTTCTCGAAGGCTTCATAAACGTTACAGCCAACGATGTGGCTGACCTGAAAGCAAAGCTGGACGATACAGTGTGCGCTGTTATGCTGGAATACGTTCAGGGCGAGGGCGGAGTAATGAAGCTGGACAAGGAATTCGTTGACGCTGTATACGCTCTCTGCGCTGAAAAGGATGTGCTCGTTATTGCTGACGAGGTGCAGACAGGCGTGGGACGTACAGGAAAATTCCTTGCAGGCGACCACTACGGCAAAAAGGCTGATATAACAACTCTCGCAAAGGGCATCGCAGGCGGTATCCCTATGGGCGCTTGTCTCGTTGGCGAGAAGTGTGAGGGCGTATTTACTCCGGGTACTCACGGCTCTACATTCGGCGGAAACCCCATTGCTTGTGCAGGCGGCTTGGCTGTCCTCGACAGGCTGAACAGCGAGGGCTTCCTCGATGAAGTGAACAGAAAGGCTGAGCTTTTCAGAAGC
Organism: Ruminococcus sp.; assembly: GCA_017479805.1. GTDB lineage: Bacteria > Bacillota > Clostridia > Oscillospirales > Ruminococcaceae > Ruminococcus. Next base: position 2,493 of record JAFVBU010000200.1, on the reverse strand, counting down.
GAGCTTGAAAAATGCAGTGAGGTGGAGTCAGTAAGCGGTCTCGGACTGATGATAGGCATTTCTCTCAAATCAAAGAAAGCAGGAGATGTGGCAAAGGCAGCTCTCGACAGGGGACTGCTTGTGCTGACAGCTAAGGAGAAGGTGAGACTTCTTCCGCCGCTGACTATTTCAGACGAAGAAATAAAAGAGGGTTTAGCTATTCTGATAGATATACTGGAGGAATAATTGGATGGAGTTTACTGTTTTATCAAAAAATAACGGTTATACTGTTCAGGATAAGAACCAGAAACTTCTCTACACAGTCAAGAAAAAGACTTTCGGTCAGAAATGGAATCTGCTTGACACGAATAAGTATAATCTGTACACTCTTGCCCAGATGGGCGACGATAAAAAGCCCGTTTTCACTATCATCCTCAATGATGTGACATTCATGCGTATAGAATGCAAATCTACCTTCCTCGATCCGTCTTTCTATGCAAAGGGAAAGGATATGTCCTATTCCATTATCAGCAAGGACAGGAAAGAGTTTGAGATAATCGTTGATGAAAAGGTAGTCGGTCATATCAGCACAAAGGTCGGTGTTACGGGAGAACTGGTATATGACATGGATATTGACAACAAGATGTTTGACGATTATATATGCCTGTTTGCAGTTGCTGCTGACAGGACGTTTGGCGAAATGAACAAGCAGGGCTGATGACACAGCTATTTGGAAAGGATAATTGAATATGAAACATTTGCTTAAAATGCTCGATCTCAGCACAGAGGAGATCATCGATATACTCAACCTCGCTGACCAGCTCAAATATGAGCTGAAGCACAACATCCCACACCCACGCCTCAAGGGCAAGACTCTCGGTATGATATTCCAGAAGGCTTCCACACGTACCCGTGTATCCTTTGAGACAGGTATGTACCAGCTTGGCGGATATCCGCTGTTCCTCTCCTCAAACGATCTCCAGATCGGACGTGGCGAGCCTGTACAGGACACCGCACGTGTACTTTCACGCTACCTTGACGGTATAATGATACGTACATTCGAGCAGAAAGAGGTAGAGGATCTTGCTCAGTACGGCTCTATCCCGATAATCAACGGTCTCACAGACTTCTGTCACCCTTGTCAGGTGCTTGCAGACCTCATGACCATCCGTGAGTTCAAGGGCAGCTTTGACGGGCTGAAAATGTGCTTTATCGGCGACGGAAACAATATGGCAAACTCCCTTATCGTAGGCTGTCTCAAGGTGGGCATGAGCGTAGCTGTAGCTTGCCCTGACGATTATCAGCCGCCAAAGGAGATACTTGACTTTGCAAAGGAATACGGCGACAAGTTCGAGCTTACAAATTCACCCGAGCAGGCAGCAAAGGATGCTGACGTACTCATCACAGACGTATGGGCATCAATGGGTCAGGAGGGCGAAGCTGAGAAGCGTAAGAAGGCATTCGCAGGCTACCAGATAAACGATGACCTTATGGCAAAGGCACACAGCGACGCAATGGTGCTCCACTGTCTCCCTGCACACCGTGAAGAGGAGATAACAGAAAAGGTATTCGAGGCTCACGCAAACGAGATATTCGAGGAAGCCGAGAACCGTCTCCACGCTCAGAAGGCTGTTATGGTAAGACTGATGGAGAACTAAGCGGAGAGCCTCCGCTGGCACTCACGCTCCCACTCGCAAGCTCGTTCACTCTCTGCGGAACGGGGAATCTGCTTTCGCACGCAGGAGTAATATTGGGAGTATAAGTATACATAAATGCAAAGCCGAGGTTAGGGGTAACTTCGGCTTTTGTTCAAATATAGGGATTTTTATAAAGGGGGATAATTATGAAAAAGATAAACATAAAACACGTACCGAAATGCGTCGTAACAGTAATTATAGTATTGGGTGCGATAATGTTCCTGACGCTATGGGAGGAGAAATTTGCGCCCTCAAAAACTAAAACAGCGGTCTGAACGGCAGGGATATTGGGGGGAATGATATGAACAGGATAAAGGTTAACCATCACGGGATGAACTACAATACAGTCACAGGGGTGTGGCTGATGGTGCACATGATATTCGGCAGTTTTGTGCTTGACGGCTGCTATAAGCTCAAAGAGAGGATAGTCACAGGGTGGCTGTTTCTGGTGCTTGGGACAGTGTTCATAATATGGCTCATGTATATGCTTGACAAGTCTCAGGCGCTTGTTGTGTGGGACGAAAAAACGATACGGATAAAGTATCATAGGCACACGGACATTGTGGATATATCGCAGATAGAAGCGGTCAGCTATTCGTTTTTCAAGTATTCCTACGGACGCTACGGAAGCCGTCTGAAGCTGGAGGTAAATATTACCGCAAGCGGCTGTGACTACAGCGTGAACGACAATGTGAGCGATGAGCTGGTGACGAAGCTGATAAAAGACGGAACTGCCGATATTCCGCTGATGAGATTTTACAGGAGCATAAGGGATATGCGCCCTGAAACTGATATGGGATTTGTTGAAAATGAAAAG
>JAFVBU010000199.1 GCA_017479805.1 Ruminococcus sp. | reverse complement strand
GACTACGAAGGACTTGAACAATACGGTCTTACACAGGAAATGATAAATGATAAGGAATCGCTCAATGAGAAGATCGGGATAATGGAAGATTATCTCAATACTACGGCAATAAATAATTGATAATTCTTTCGTCGGTCAAGCCGAGGGGAGTAAATACTGTTGGCGGCTTTTGTCAAGAAGTGATTTGTAGGGAACGCCGCCCTCGGCGTTCCACAAGTAACGCAAAAAATAACGTGAACCCGATGTAGGGGACGGCGTCTCGACGTCCCACGAACGGAGTTGAATAAATGAAAAAAGCAATAATAGCAATAGCCCTGTTCATGCTGACAGGGATGATGTGTTTCGGCTGTTTTGATTATACATATAACATCAAAATGGAAAATGGAGATTGTTTTATAGTAGACTGTGATTCTTGGGGCGAATCATACATAATAATTAATAATGAACACAATTTTTGGAATGCAATTAAGGATTTTGAATCTGAAAAAGATTTAAGTTTGTTATGTGATACTGATTATTTCCGCTGCTATAAGTTGCAAAACAAATCAGTGAATATGTATATATGCGGTCTAAAGCCTGATGGTGATTATTTTTGTATATATGTAGATGACAAAATTGCTCATAATAGTTTTAGAAATGAATTTGGCGAGGAATTCCAAAAAGTCTTTTTAGCCGATAAATACATCATGGAAGTAACTTTGAACTATATGGACGACGTTTACCATAAAGAAATGCAGGAAATGGCAAAAAAACTCACATCAGGCGACTACGAAGGACTTGAACAATACGGTCTTACACAGGAAATGATAAATGATAAGGAATCGCTCAATGAGAAAATCGGGATAATGAAAGATTATCTTAATAATAATGGAGGAAACCAAAATGAAAGAACTGCTCCGTGAGCTTTGCCTTACAGACGGCATCTCAGGCGATGAGAGCGCTGTAAGGGAGCTTATAATCAGCAAAATAAAGGACGTCTGCGATTACCGCACCGACAATTTAGGCAGTCTCATCTGCTTCAAAAAGGGCAAAAAAACTCCCGAAAAGAAGCTGATGATATGCGCCCACATGGACGAGGTGGGCTTCATCGTCACCTACATCCGCTCCGACGGTACGCTCAGCTTTGACACCGTGGGCGGTATCGCCCCTGCTGTTATCATCGGCAGACAGGTGCGTATCGGCAAAAAACGTATCAGCGGAGTTGTAGGCTCTACTGCCGTCCACAACCTCTCAAGGGAACAGCGTGAGAAAGCGCCCTCCGTTGACAGTCTCTACATAGATATTGGCGCTGAGGATAAGGCTGAGGCTGAGAAATATGTCTCCCTCGGTGACTGTATCTATTACGATTCCGAGTTCGTTGACCTCGGCGACAGGCGCATTAAAGCCAAAGCCATTGACGACCGTGCAGGCTGTGCAATGATGATAGAAATGCTCCACGAGGAGCTTGAATACGACACATATTTCGTGTTCAACGTGCAGGAGGAGATCGGTCTCCGTGGCTCAACTGCCTCTGCTTTCGCCGTTGCTCCCGATTATGCCATTGTCCTTGAATCCACCACTGCCGCTGACATCGACGGCGCTTCGGGGGCAAAGCGTGTCTGCGAGGTGGGCGGCGGTCCTGTTGTCTCCTTCATGGACAGAAGTACCATGTACGACAAGGAGCTTTACCGCCTTGCTTTCGATACCGCAAAGGAGCTCGGTATCCCCTGCCAGACAAAAACTATGGTCGCAGGCGGAAACGATGCGGGCGCTATACACAAAAGCGGCAAGGGAGTGCGTACTATAGCCGTTTCTCTGCCTTGCAGATACCTCCACTCCCCATCCTCTGTGATAGAGTTTGCGGATATGGAAAATTCATACACACTTGTTAAAAATCTTGCGAAAAGGATAGCTGAATTATGATAAAACTTATCGAACACGAGCACGAGCTTGACCGTGACCTGCTGAACAAGACCCTTTCGGGAAAAAAGATGCTCGCTTACATGAGGGCTTACGGACCGAACTACGAATTCTGCCGATTCTACAAGCTCACCGACGAAAACGGTGTGGGCTTCATGTTTATCATCAACTCAACCCTGATAATCTGCACTGATGGTATGCTCCAGCCCAGCGAGGAGATAAACCTCTTTGTCAGCATGAATCTGCCGTTCCGTATCGAGGGCGACAGGCACATACTTGAGGGTATCGACCTTGAGGATCACTACCAGAAGCTGAACCGTACCATATTCGAGCTTATCCCCGATGATTCGCCCCTTGAAGCCATCGAGGAGCACGTTGACTTCAACCCGAAGCTGACCGATGTATACCACATTCTCAGCGAGGGCTTTCCGAATATTGCGGACTTTTCTCTCTGGTACACCGATACCTCCCACCGCACCCGTCACGGCATAAGCAGGGTGTTCACCTACCGTGGCTCAACAACTGCGTCGGCTGTATTCGATATCGGCAGTACGGTGCTCATCGGTCAGGTGGCTACGAACGTTGCCGCCCGTGGCAGAGGCTACGCAAGGGAGTTTCTCAAATGGCTGGCTAAATTCTTCAACGGACTTGGAAAAAGAGCCTATCTTCTGGCTCTGGATGTACGTGTCAGCTTCTATCAGGAGATCGGCTTCAAGATAGTCGGACGTGAGATAGTTCTGGAGCGTATGGACGTTGAAAAGGACAGCCTTGCTAAGGGCAAGCTCATTGAGGAGGCTCAGTGAGCAGTTTTCAGTAAGTAGTAAGTAGTGAGTAGTGAGTAGTTTTCAGAAATCAGAAAGTAGTAGGGGCGGATATTATCCGCCCGTAGGTGCTTAATTTAATATCAGAGAGGTAAAATATGAACAAAAAAATAAACGAACTCTACGGCTTCGACCCGAAGCTCATTGAAATGGCTGAAAAAGCCGAAAAAGCCTGCGCTGAGGGATTTGCCCGTACCGACGAGACTGCCGAGTACAACGGCGCAAAGGTCCTCAAAGCATTCTCCGACAACAAGGTCAGCGAGCCTTGCTTCTACGGCTCAACAGGCTACGGCTACGGCGATGTGGGCAGAGAGGTCATCGACAAGGTTTTCGCTCAGGTCCTCGGCACTGAGGACGCTTTAGTGCGCTTCAATTTTGTTTCGGGCACTCATGCTCTTTCCGTTGCGCTTTTCGGCGTTCTCCGCACAGGCGACAAGATGGTGTCCGTCACAGGCAAGCCCTATGACACACTTGAAGAAGTTATCGGTCTCAGCGGCAGCAAGGGAAACGGCTCTCTCATGGACTACGGCGTTGAATATGCTCAGGTAGACCTCAATGCTGACGGAACTCCCAGGCTCGACGAGATAACCGAAGCTGTAAAGGGTGCAAAAATTGCCTATATACAGCGTTCCCGTGGCTATTCGCTGAGGAGCGCTTTCACTGTGGAAGATATTGACAGCATGATTAAAGCCGCAAAAAAAGGGAATCCTGACATTATGATTATGGTCGATAACTGCTACGGCGAGTTCATCGAGACCCGTGAGCCGTCCTCCGTGGGGGCTGATGTTATCATCGGCTCTCTCATCAAGAACGCAGGCGGCGGAATCGCCCGTACAGGCGGATATATCGCAGGCAGAGCCGACCTCATCGAGCTTTGCTCCTACCGTCTTACCTGTGTTGGTATGGGCAAGGAAGTGGGCTGTACTCTCGGCATGAACCGTGAAATGCTCCTCGGTCTTTTCTTTGCTCCCGACGTTGTGGCAAATGCGGTCAAGACCTCAATGTTTGCCAGCGAGCTTTTCACTATGCTGGGATATGAGTGCTCCCCACGCAAGGACGACAAGCGTGGCGATATAATCACAGCCGTCAAGCTGGGCGACGAGGAACACCTCTGTGCGTTCTGCCGTGGCATACAGAAAGGCGCTCCCGTGGATTCCTTCGTAACTCCCGAGCCGTGGGATATGCCGGGCTACTCCGACAAGGTAATAATGGCGGCTGGCGCATTCACAGGCGGCGCTTCCATCGAGCTTTCGGCAGACGCTCCCCTCCGTGAGCCTTACGCTGTATGGATGCAGGGCGGTATCACCTATACAAGCGGAAAATTAGGCGTTATGCTTGCGGCACAGGAAATGCTGAACGAAGGACTTCTTTGAATCAGGTTTCAGGATGTAGGGGCGCTTTCCGAGCGCCCGTAGGTCACAATGCAAATATGCTGATATATACTCGGCGCTACAGCAAAATATCCATAAATGCTTGTATAAATTCCAAATAACTGCGTCAAACTTTCTCACCATACGAAAGTATGCTTTCAAAAGTTTTCCTTGTTATTTGAAATTTCTACGGCGCATTTTCTGTATATTTTGCTATAGCGCCG
>JAFVBU010000198.1 GCA_017479805.1 Ruminococcus sp. | reverse complement strand
TTCACTCTAATAGTATAACACATGATACGCAAAAAGTAAAGACACTATTCGACAAGATTTTTGTTTTAACGAGTCGGCGTCAGCTCGCCGCCGAGCGGGCGGAGCGCATATCATGCTCCCACTCGCAAAGCTCGTTCACTCTCTGCGGAACTTTTACTCTGCTTTCGCACGCTTTTACAAATATGTGTCGGTGATGTAGGGGCTGCCTTTGGCAGTCCTTCAAAAATACATTATATCTGCCGATTTGTATTGATATTCGAGGACACCGTCCCCTACAAAGATTCATTCATCCATCCACAAATGAGAGTAACAGCACATATTTACTGCAAATGACCGCTCAAACACATAAGCCGTCCCTAAAAAAGCAAAAGTCGGCAATGAGGGGGAAAGTTAAGGAAGGGGAGTGCAGAGGGGGAAACTAAGGAAGGGGGAGAAATGCCGACTTTTACTGCGGTTTTTTCTTTCTCCCCCTTCCTTTGGTTTCCCCTTTGCATAATGCTCCGAAAAAGTAAAAGTACAATTTGCATAAAATCCCCTGCCATATATCCTAACAACATTGAAATCCAGCCGCTTCTATGTTATAATTATCCTTGACAGGAGTGATGAATTTGAAAGTTAAAAACATTAATATAAAAGATCTGCCCCGTGATATCTTCACAGGCATAATTATAGCACTGGTATCCATCCCCATTTCTATGGGCTACGCACAGGTCTCGGGACTGCCTGCGGTCTGCGGACTTTACGGCTCTATCTTCCCCATACTGATATTCGGACTTCTCTCCACATCAAAACAGTTCATTTTCGGTGTAGATGCGGCACCTGCGGCACTTGTTGGAGCGTACCTTGCAGGGGCAGGCATAGAAAGCGGCTCGGTTGAAGCGATTCGGATAGTCCCTGTTATCAGCCTGTTCGTGGGAGCGTGGCTGCTGGTCATGCACTTTTTCAAGGCAGGCAAGCTGGTGTCGTACATCTCAACGCCTGTCATGGGCGGCTTTATCAGCGGTATTTCCACCACCATCATTTTCATGCAGATACCGAAGATACTCGGCGGCACAAGCGGACGGGGAGAAATAGCCGAGCTTATCGTGCACATCATCAAAACGCTGAGAGACAGCTTTGTGCCTATGTCGGCAGTTCTGGGCACAACAGCCCTTGCCGTCCTTATCATTTCCAAAAAGCTCGCCCCGAAGCTGCCGATGTCGGTGTTTGTGATGATAGCAGGAGCGGTACTCGGCTATACGGGCTTTGCGGACAGGTACGGAGTGGCGAGACTTGACAGTGTCAGCAGAGGACTTCCTGCGTGGAAATTTCCCGATATATCGCACATTGACCTGAGCAGTATCCTTTCGACCAGCCTGACGGTGGCGATAGTGATAATGGCTGAAACTCTGCTTGCGTCAAATAATTTAGCCAACAAGAACGGCTACAAGATGGACAACAACAGGGAAATACTTGTGTACGGACTGGGCAATATCGCCGCTTCGCTGACGGGGTGCTGTCCCGTAAACGGCTCTGTTTCGAGAAGTGCGATGGGCGAGCAGTACGGCGGAAAATCGCAGATAATGTCAATAGCGGCATCGGTGACCATGATGGGGATACTCCTTTTTGCCACGGGATTCATACAGTATCTGCCTGTTCCCGTGCTGACAGCCATCGTAATATCGGCACTTATGGGCGCAGTAGAGGTGCACCTTGCAAAGCGCCTTTTCAAGCACGACAAGAGGGAGCTTTTCATTTTCGGAGCGGCATTTTTCGGCGTTCTCATATTTGGCACGGTATACGGCGTAATGATCGGAGTTGTGCTTTCGTTTGTGTCGGTGATAATCAACACAGCCAACCCGAAGCGCTCCTTTCTCGGCATTATCGAGGGTCACGAGGGCTTTCACAGCCTTGAACGCAACACCTACGCTCGTCCCATTGACGGAGCGGTTTTGTACCGATTTTCGGGGAATCTCTACTTTGCCAACATAAATATTTTTGTGAACGACATTGAGAAAGCCGTGACGCCTGACACTAAATGCGTCGTTGTGGACTCGGGAGCGGTGTGCAATATCGACATTACCGCCGCCGACAGGATAGAAGCGCTGAAAAAGTCGCTGGAAAAGTCGGGTATAAGGCTGTATTTCGCCTCTCACATCGGCACCCTCAACGACCGCTTCCGTGAACTGGGGCTTGGCTATTTTGTGGAGGACGGCAATTGCAGACGAACTATACAGTCGGCACTCCTTGACGCAGGCTTCAAGCCGCCTTACAGTACCGAGGGTGAAAATATCCCCGAAAGATCGGCGGCGGACAGGTTCGGGAGACTGGAATTTGAGTGGGCATTCGGAGCAATGGCGGACGAGGAAATGGAGCGATATACCGAACAGCTTATGACGAGGATAGACAGCCGTGAGAGCGAGGAGCAGAAGCTGAGCCATATCGTACATACGGACAGCCTGTGGAAAGGCATTGGCGATATCGATCAGGAGGAGCTGTTGGAGCATTTGCAGGCGCATATACGTGAGCTTGCGGAGAAGCTGGGCATGAGCGAAACAAGAGTTGAGGAAGCCATTGAACTGCGTAAATTGAAGCTGGCACAGCGAATCGAGGAGCGTGACCCGCAGGCATTTGAGACTATAAGACAGCATAACGAGCGGTTTGAGAGTACATTGAGGGAGCATGAGCCGAGGGTGTATGAAGCGCTTTTGCGGCATAGACGGGAGGCACTGGATAATTTGAGGAAGACGAATCCTGAGTATGCGGAGATAATGAGCGAGCTGTACGAAAATAAAAATAAAAGAAAAATAAAAAAAGCGGCGAAGCCGCATAATACCGGGAGTCCAGAGGGATCACATCCCTTTGGCGGAGGGTGATCGAGGGTGACTCCCCACGGTGTGGGGAGATGTCAGCGTAGCTGACAGAGGGGACGGGCTCCCGTTGGGAGGCAGAGCCCCCCCAACAAAGCAGTAAGACGGGCGCAGCCACGTCTTACGGACGGTACATAAGAAATAACGGTCAAGCCGAATTTAGTAACCTATACTTTCATCGGCTTGACCGTAACTTGCATCTACCCGTCCGTGAGACTTACGCTTCGCTTGTCTCACTACTGCTTAGGGAGGCTCTGCCTCCCTCGACCACCCTCTGCCAAAGGGAATATATTCCCTTTGGAATCCCGGTGCTTGGCGGCTTCGCCGCTTTTTTATAATATAAAACAAATCAATCCCGAACAGCCGTCATTTATGACTCTTTCCAGCGTTTCCTGCAGCTTCATCCTCGCATCCGTCGGCATCTTATACAGCTTGCTGTGCAGTCCCTCATTCACCAATTCATGCAGAGATTTCCCAAAAATATTGCTCTCCCATATCTTAGCAGGGTCATTATCAAACCCGTCCAGCAGGTACATGACCAATTCCTCCGACTGCTTCTCCGTGCCGACAATAGGGCTTACAGTGGTATTGATATTGGCTTTCATCAGGTGTATCGACGGAGCCGATGCTTTCAGTCTGACGCCGTATTTTCCGCCCTGACGGATAATTTTCGGTTCTTCCAGTGTCAGCTCCTCCATTTCGGGCATGACGATACCGTACCCCGTAGCTTCCACTTCCTCAAGGGCAGGCTGTATGCGCTGATACTTCCTGCGGATGTCGTTCAGCTCCATGAGAAGCGGCATAAGGTCGCTCTCGCTTTCGATCTCTATACCCGTAGCTTCACCGAGAATTCGGTAAAAAAGACTGCTGTCAAGGTCGGCAGTGATGGTTACCGAGCCTGTTCCGAGGTCGATGGAGCTTATCTCCGCTTTCATCACATTCGGGCATTGCGCCATAGCTTCAGTGGCAGTTTTAGCTTCACGGACGAGCCTTATATCTTTTGCGGCATTGCGGATGCAGTCGAGTATCTCCGTTTTCAGCCAATGCCCCTTTTCAAGGGAATTTATCCACCTTGCCGTTCTGATATTTATTTCCTTGATGGGGAAAGAGAAAAGAATTTCGCTGATGATACTGCGGATATCCTCCTCATCCATTTCAAGGCAGTTCACAGGTATGACCTTAGCATCGTACTTCTCGGTGAGCCGTGCGGCAAGTGCTTTAGCTTCCGCAGAATCGGGGGAAACAGTGTTGAGAATGACCACAAAGGGCTTGCCGAGGTCTTTCAGCTCACGAATAACACGTTCCTCGCAGTCCTCGTACTCCTCACGGGGAATATCGGTGATACTTCCGTCCGTTGTGACCACAAGCCCGATGGTGGAATGGTCGGTAATGACCTTTTGAGTGCCTATCTCAGCCGCCATGTTGAACGGTATTTCCTCGTCAAACCATGAGGTCATGACCATTCGTGGCTGTTCGTTCTCGATATATCCCAAAGAACTGGGGACTATGTAGCCCACGCAGTCAATGAGCCTTACGTTGAATTTCGCCACTCCGTCCACGCTGACCTCTACCGCATCCTCGGGGATGAACTTCGGCTCTGTTGTCATTATGGTTTTGCCTGCCGCCGACTGGGGAAGCTCGTCAAGGGCACGTTCACGCATGAAATCATCGGCGATATTCGGTATAACAAGGGCTTCCATAAAGCTCTTGATGAACGAGGATTTGCCCGTGCGGACAGGACCAACGACTCCGATATAGATATCGCCGCCTGTGCGCCGGGCGATGTTGCTGTAAATATCTTTAACCATATCTTTCTCCTTTTTTAATCAAGTAACGATGGGAATGAGCAGCATACCGCCGCTTTCAAGGCGTTCGCCCGACAGCTCGTTTTCCTCCATGACGGCGCTGACATCGGTGCTGTAGCGCTTTGCAATGTCCCAGATATCCTCGTTGTCCACGGCGAAATACAGCTTAATTGCATAGTCGCCGTCACGCTGTTTTCGTGTGGAATCATCTATTGCAATATCGGTCACCACTCTGACCGTATCGTCCGAGGAAACAGTTATATCCGCCGAAATATCCGCCTTTGCGGTCAGCTCGCCGCTGTCGGTGATGTTGTAGGAAACGTTCTCAGCCGAGATATCGGCAGTAACCGTGCAGCCCTCAGTACCGCAGTCAAGGGCGATGGTCTGCTCAAAGGCTTCGTCTTTGTCGGGGATGACGATAGTTCCCTGAGCGTCCTTAGCCGCCATAGAATAGGTCAGCATACCGCTTATCACCAGCGTTTTTCCGTCCTCGCCCATATGGGTGTTGATGTTTTTCGGAGTGACCCACATTGAGTAAATATTCTGCGGAACGTTCTCACCGACCGCAAGAACAGCGCTGTGGCGGAAGCTCTCACGGCTTCTGTAGGGTATCTGCTCCGCACTGATATCCGCAGTTGTCAGCTCGCAGGGATAAATGGTTGAAAATGCGTCGGTGATGAGCATGAGAGAGGAGGTTTTGACAGCGGTGCAGACCAGTCTCACCTCTATCTCACACCTCATAACTCGCTCGTCGCTGTCATTATTGGGCGCAGCAGAGCAGGCAGTTACCTCCGCAGAAACGGTGCAGTCGCAGGTATCGTCAAGACCGTCCATATCGACTATCTGGCTGTAGCTCAGGGTGAACTCCATCGGCTCGATACCGCCGTTTTCGCAGGAATACAGCAATTGAACAGCAATATCACCTTTGGCAAGGAGCTTGCCTGAGATGATCTTTTTCTCGCACTGTGACGGTCTGCACCTGATATTTACTACATTTGCCGCATCGGGCTGAGCGGGAGAAAACTCAATATCCTCCGCAAGCTGAACGGTCTTTTCGGCGTTCAGCTTTTTTGCAGCAAAGCGAACTGGCGTTTTTTTGAGCTGTACGTTCATTCCGAAAGCGTCGGAAAGGGCTTCCTGATTTTTCTCGCCCCTGACGGTTATCCTTACCGACACAGCTCCACGCATATCCAGACGGCGCTTATTTACCGCACGGAAGTTCACGTGGTCGGTCTTTGGGAGAATGGTCACCTCGGGCGCTTCGACATTGCTCCCCAGCTCGGCGGTTTTCTGGAAGCTCTGGCGCTGTTCCACCGATTGAAGCACCGAGCCGTCCTCACCGCAGTAAAGTATGCGGATGTCACAGCGCAGTTCATAGGTCAGCTTGTCGCCGATGACCGTGTGACCCGTGATAACAGGCGTAAGCTCGCACCTGACAAGACGGAAGATATCGGGGTAATAGTCGGGGAGGATATAGTCAAGCTCCACCGCCTGTTCCTGTATACCGCAGTATATCTTCTCGGAAGTTGGGATGATCTCTCTGTTTGTTTTGAATTCCATGATATGCCTCCTTGAAAATGCTTTGTACATCATATTCACAAAACAGTACAAGTATTCACATCTGCGAAAAAACAGCGGCGGCTCCCCTGCTCCCTTTTCATACTGATCTCTGACTGAACCGATCAGAGATCGGTATGAAATATGGAAAGTCCCCGAGCAATTTCGGGGACTTTCGCTGTATTTGGAGTATGGAAAGTAAATGTCATTATTCAAGTTTAAGCAGCTTCTTCTGTACAGCCAGTGCGTCAAGATTGGTAACACCGTCATTATCCCCTGCAATGTCCGCATTCTTCTCTCCCTGTGCGGTGAGATGGCGCTCGTCTGTGCCGTTTGTGCCGTATTTATCGGGATTTGCCAGAGACTGCATGATAAGTACAGCATCTGCCATATTAACTTCCAGATCACAATTCGCATCACAAGATTTTTTAGATATTGTTTTGCTGTCATCTGATACTACACGAACAAGTGTAGGTGAGATATTTTTTTCAAAAATACAACTGTATAATAACTCAATCTTTTCGTTTGTGATGCACGTTATATTGCTGTCATCAACTTCATAAACCCATGTTATACCAACTAAATTAAATTTATCATCAAGAACCGTTTTCGCAGGAATATTGTTCTGTGCTATTATTTCGTCCAGTGTATCATGTATTATTTGAGGATCGGTAATTTTATCAGCAGCCATATCATTTTTATTTTTGAAAAAAACGATATATTTACTATCTATGTTATTCTGTACAATGAATTCTTCGATTCTGTTTTGAATATCCTGCTCGTTTTCGTTATAAGAAAGCATAATATAGTATGTTTCGTCCTTATACATTCCTCCACAAGCCGTACAGGCAAGTTTATTATCTGAAATGTAATTGTCAAGCATTTCAAGAATTTTTTTCGGAGCAGTAATATTCTCATTTTCGTTATAGGCGTTTGCAGTGATTATCTGCACAAACAACAGCTATTGAAAGCACAGACAGCAATGAGCAGTTCATTATTATTCTGCCTGTTTTTTCGTTATTTTATCTGATC
>JAFVBU010000197.1 GCA_017479805.1 Ruminococcus sp. | reverse complement strand
TGCATGACCATGAGCGGCGAAACTCCCATTCTGTCCGCCATGTCCAGCGCAATCGCACAGTCCTCGGTCTTGCCCTGATACTGCTGAGGGATGAGGTTCGACTGCGCTAAATACTGCGCTACCTTGAAGTTTTTGCGGAAGTTCTCGACAAAGTTTCCGCTCGGCTTCACAGCCGCTTCGTTCATCCGCTCCTGCGCCATGAGGGCAGTTTCATTGTTTTCATTCATTTTTCAGCACCAGCTTTCTGTAATAAAATTCCAGCTCATCCCGACCCTGCGCCTATTGCAGTATCTGCTCGGGCTGCACCTCGTGATACGGGACTATTTCGCCGTTCCTGTAGCATTCCTGTCGGCGGAGTATCTTGTTCAGCGCCGCAGAGATGTAAAATGCCAATTCCCACGAGCTGACGCCAGCTCGACCGCAATCACGCTCCTGCTCGTGAACTCGCTCACTCCCTGCGAGTCGGTCAGTCTGCTTTCGCTCGCTGTTACAAATTTGGGACTTGGGTAGAGGGGCTCGATGATTTGTAAAAAAATCCATTGACTTTTCTCCTTTTCTGTGGTATTATTTTGGTGGTGTATTTTATATGTTTTTCTTCTGCCCTTGCGTTTGCGAGGGCTTTTTTATTGGTCGAAAAAAGACAACTGGTCGCCTTTTCGAGCGTCGATCAGAGTTTTCATGGTGTCTTTCGGGATCCATGCCGATTCTCCTTGACTGTAGGGCTGACGCCATTTGAAGCCTATCCAGTCGAAACAACGACCGAAGCCCACATTTTCCAGCCAGTAAGACCATTCTTTCGGATTGCGTTCATACAGCAGGTCAAAACGGTGAGGTCGCTTCCTTTCCTTTTGGATACCGAAGCCGCACATGGAACAGCCTGTTCTCTGAGCCTTTGTGGTGTAAAGTTCTCCCGAGGAACTGCGCTCGATCTTCCCATATACCTGCGGAACAGGGACATTCAGATCAAGTGCAAGCTGTAGCAGGTCCTGTCTGTTGAAAATGGCGAACGGTGCTGAACGGATAGTTGTCTCACCGAAGTAATTGCAGCCGTTCATCATCAAGGACTTCTGCCTGCGTCCGCCCTCAGATGCCATAAGTCCCAGAAAAGGTACGCTGTTATGCGCTTTCGCCCAGTTGTCGCAGGGCTTCTCTTTGAGATAATAGCAGCACTTGTCCGAGACCGAAAAATCAGGCTTTAAATAGTCAACACCCTCATTCTCGTTCTCATAGCCGCCGAAAAGCTCCAGCCATTGCTGTGACAGCTTCATTTTCGTGTCTTTCCTGTTGCCGCCGTAGTCTCCTGTCTCGCCTGTGATAATGGCATGGCGGACGGTAGCGTTGTCCTCGGACGGTCTCTGCAACAGGCTTATTTTATTGGCTATTTCCTTGCTGAGTATCGGATAGCCGAACTCTTTGATAACCGCAACCTTGTTCTTTATCGGCTTGACGTTGATAACGCCGAGCTGCTTATGTATCTCTTGTATGGACTTATCTTCAAGTGACGAAGCCGAGACCATAGGCAGGTCAAGATGGAGCAATCTGAGGAAATAGCAAAGCGTTATTGAATCCAGTCCGCCCACTGAAACATGGCAGTCCAGCCCACGCTTGCCGCACTCTCTGATAAACTCCCACACCCTGTTTTCGGCATATGCCACCTTGAACTCATAGGGCTGCTGCTGTTTCACTTTGAAGTCTGCTATTTTCCTTTCCGTATCATTCGCTTTCATGCGCTCTATTACGTTCATGGTGTGGGCTCCTTTGCGTGTTCGTCCCTCACCTCGACAAATTCCTCGCCATTGTCAACGCTGTACTCTGCCCATTCAATATCACGGTCAACGCCTAACAGCAACTGAACAAGCCTGTCACGAACGAAATTCTTCTTTTCATTCTGTACGTCGGTCACATCATCACCCCCAGCGCATTATTTATCTTCTGGTAAATCTCCGCCTTACGCATATCCAGAGCGTACTGCTGACGGTTTATCTCGGCTATTTCTGCACGGAGGACGTCAAGTGCGGAATCGACGGTTTTTGTGTCATTCGGGCGAGCGGAACTCGCCCCTACATCGGGAACGGGTGTTGGTTCGGGT
>JAFVBU010000196.1 GCA_017479805.1 Ruminococcus sp. | reverse complement strand
CGCCCATATCCTTGATTAAAGCTCTCAGCTTGTGGAATACTTCAGCACACCATCTCAGACCCTCCTTGAAAGTAGGAGCGCCAACAGGCATGATCATGAATTCCTGTGTATCAACAGCGCTGTCAGCGTGTGCACCGCCGTTGAGAATGTTCATCATAGGAACGGGGAGCTTAGTGCCCTGAATACCGCCGAGGAATCTGTAAAGCGGAATATCGAGTGAAGTTGCTGCTGCTCTTGCACAAGCGATAGAAACAGCGAGGATAGCGTTAGCGCCCAGCTTTGACTTGTCCTTTGTGCCGTCAGCCTTTATCATAGCCTTGTCGATAGCGTAGATATCGGAAGCGTCCATACCTGTGATAGTCTCAGCGATAGTTGTGTTGATATTCTCAACAGCCTTCTGAACGCCCTTGCCGAGGTAGCGGCTCTTGTCGCCGTCACGGAGTTCAAGTGCCTCGAATTCGCCTGTAGAAGCGCCGCTTGGAGCAGTACCTCTTGCAACAGTGCCGTCAGCTAATGTGATCTCAGCTTCAACTGTAGGATTTCCTCTGGAATCCATGATCTCTCTGCCGACAACCTTTTCAATCTCTAAATAATCCATTGTGAATCTCTCCTGTAAATTTATTTAATGCAATAGCATTATTGACAATGCAGACTTCAGTTAATCATTTAATTTATCCCAGTTTGACCGAAAGAAGCCTGCAAATGATCTATTCGTGGTTAGAGAATCCTAACCAGTTAGCATTGTAGCATTATTTTTTCAATTTGTCAATGATAAAATTTTATTTGTTAGCGTTACAAAACGTTCTTTGTTGCGGTATATCTTTGATTCGGAAATTTTTTCAGCAGGGGAGAGCGGATAATTATTGTTAGCCATAGTTAACAATTTTAGGAGTCGGTATCAGGTGTTAGGATTCTCAATTCTCAATTCCTGTCACCTGACACCTGAAACCTAATATATGCCTATTGAAATACTATATATTAGTAATACCTAACAAAATAATTTGATTTTTTTTTCAATGAATATATCAACTTACGAAAATGACTGACTTTCATTGACAAAACGGTTAGAATGTGCTAAAATCACTTTTGCAAGCAAAGTTTGTATTATATAACTAAGGAGTATAAGGTTATGAAGAAGTTAAAATCTATCATCAGCACATCAGCTTGTTTAGCAGCAATGGTCTCAGCTATGCCTTTTGCAGCAAATGCAGAGGACGGCGACATAATATACGGAAAAATGAACATCCCTTACGCTGATTTCTACGCAGCAGAGCTCAACGGCGCTCCAAATGCTTACGAAGTTGACGCTGTTTCATCGGCTACAAATTCCAAGTCGAAGAAGAACGGCGAGGGTGAGCTTTTCGAGGGAAGCTACTATGAGGAAGTAAGCGGCGAGCAGAATGCTCTCGGAAATGAGATCCTCGTTAAGATTCAGGGTGTTACTTATCCTGTTGCTATTTCAAAGGCTGACCTTGATGCACTGGGCGAGAACAACTACGGCTTTACAGCTCTCGATTCCGCTCCTGCTGCATACAAGAAGGTAACAGTAGCAGACGGCAAGGCTTCATTCTCCGCAGTTGAGGATGCAGAGCCTGAGACAAAGAGCGACGCTTCACTGAAGCTGAGCACCAACACTGCATGGGGCGATTACCTCATCGATGTTGAAAACGCTCCCGAGGGTGCTATTCTCGGTGCATACGTTACAACTGCTGACGGCAACAAGTACGCTTTCCGTCACGAGCAGAACATCTGGAGAGGCGAATTTGCATGGTCAAGCGGTATCAAGCAGAGCGAGCCTCACGGAAATACTCTCGATTACGAGAACTACAAGGGTCTTATGGGTTCAACAGTAACAAGCCTGACCTATATTAATGCTAACGGTTATGTTACAGTTCCTGCCGAGCTTTACATCCCTGTTAAGTTCGACGGCGAGGTAAAGGCTGAGGACAGCACAGCAGGCACAGGCAAGACAACTGTTGCTTTCAACGGCTTCCCTGAGGACTACAGCAAGAACGTTACAATTGCCGATAACATCACAGTTTCAGGCAATGATATCAACTACACAGACGCAAAGCCCGGTACTTATACAGTATCAGTGACCGATGCAAACGGCAAGTACGCTCCTTATTCGGGCACATTCACACTTTCAACTGCTGATATCCCTGTTAAGTACGATAACGGCAAGCTGGTAAAGGCTGACGGCTTCTCAGACGAGGATGCTGCAAACTTCATCAAGAATATCGCAAGCGTTGAGGTAAACGGCACTGCATTCGGTGCAACAGGCAAGGGTGCAACTAAGATCGTTGGCGAGGACGGCGCAGTTGACTTTAGTGCTTCATCAAGAAACGGCAACGTTTTCGACGGCAGCGGCAACTACAATATCAGCGTAACAGCTACAGGCTACACAGCTCCTTACAGCTTTGAGGTAAAGAACGACAGCCAGACATCTACAACAACTACATCTGGTTCTACAACTTCTACAACTTCAACAACAGCTAAGTCAACAACTACTGCTAAGAGCGGCAGCTCAAATACTACAGACAGCCCTAAGACAGGCGTTGCAGGCGTTGCGGTTCCTACAGCATTCCTTGCAATGGCAGGTGCGGCTGCTGTAATTTCAAGAAAGAAGAAGTAAGAATCATCACTTACGACGGCTCAAAATAACTAACAGTCAAGCCGTAAAAATAACAGATAAAAAGACATAATACACGACATAAAAACAGATAATTTAAAATTTACTGACCCCTGAGACATTGATAATTCTATGCCGCAGGGGTCAAATACTGATTGAAAGGTCGTATCCTATGTTATTCCTTATAGCTCTTATAATTGCGCTTCTGACAGCGTTTTTACTGGACAAGCCGCTGAAAAAGAATCCGACGGCGTTCTACGTCATTGCGGCGATACTCACAGCAGTTTCGGTCATAATCTTACAGTCCGATATTACCATATCGAGCAGATTTGTAAGAGATTATGTTATCGGGATTTTCTCCCGTGGCGCACTGGGCGCTGCTTTCTGGGCAGTTGTCATGTGGGCAGGCGCTCTGCCTAACGGCTCTGCTCCCATAAAAAAGCTCATGCCCATCCGTGGTGAGCTTTCCATAACCGCCGCTGTGCTGACACTTTCACACGTTATCACCTACGGCATACAGTATATTTCCAACCTCATCAAGGGCAGAACGGGTTCCGATTTCTGGATAACAAGCCTTGTTTGCCTTGTTATGGTGCTTATAATGATACCTCTGACAGTAATGTCATTCAAGACCATCCGCAAGAAGATGAATGCTAAAACATGGAAGAAAATACAGCGGTTTGCCTATGTTTTCTATGCCCTCATCTACATCCATATCATGGTGCTTTTTGTGCCAAAGGCTCAGAACGGCAGAGACGGCTATTTCCTCAGTATTCTGGTGTACAGCGCTGTTTTCATCGGCTATGCTGTTATGCGTATCCGCAAGGCTTACATTGCAAAGAAGAAGCCCGAAGCTAAGATGATACCCAATATCGTCTGTGCCTGCGCTATGGTCATCCCTGTTTCACTGGCAGGCTTTATTTCACGCAGTCACAAGGACAGCTCCGCAAGTGCCGCTGAGAGTTCCGCTGAAAGCTCGGCTGTGTTCACTTTCACTCAGGCAACTACCACCGCTACTGAGACTACAGTTACCACAACCGACGAAACTACGGCAACAACTACCGATATCACAACAGGCACGGAGACTACTTCCGAGACCACCGAGACCGAAACTACCACAACAGGCGAGAACGGCGAGGAGGAGACTACTGCCGCTGAGGAGACAAAGGCTGAGGAAGAACAGCAGAATGAGGAAGCTCCTCAGGAACAGGAGAATGCAGGTCAGCCCGAGCCTGAACAGCCGGCAGAGCCAACCTATAAATACAGGAACGGCGAGTATGAAGCCGAGGCTGAGGGATATGCAGGTAAGGTTCACGTTAAGCTGACCATTGAGAACGATGCTATCACTTCAATTACTGCTTGGGCGGATGATGACGATCCTGAGTATTTCGGCGACGCACGTGATACAGTATTGCCGCAGATCGGCGGAAAGGTAAGTGCAGATGGAATTGATGCTTGTTCGGGAGCAACGTTCAGTTCTAACGGAATTATTGAGGCGGCAAGGAAAGCGTTGGAGAAAGCACTGAATTAAAACAAAAGAAAACAAAAACAGAAACGAAAAAGAATAATAAAAAAGCGGCGAAGCCGCATTATACCAGAGTCCAGGGTGACTCCCTACAGTGTAGGGAGATGTCAGCGTAGCTGACAGAGGGTCGTCGTTCCTGTTAGGAAGTGTAGACCTCTCTGGCAGAGGGTGAACGAGGGGGACAGCGTCCCCCTAACAAAGCAGTAAGACGGGCGAAGCCACGTCTTACGGACGCCACATAAGAAATAACGGTCAAGAAGATGCAGCCAACCGCCCAAAAAAGCGAAGCCGCAAGTTTAAGGTTAGCCGTCGGGACGTCGAGGACGCCGTCCCCTACAAGCGATACCGCAAGTTGCAATGAGACTGACGGGCGGATGATATCCGCCCCTACAGTTTTGTAGCCGTAAATTTCAGCGCAAGCGTTGTTTCCCATGTGAAACATTCTTGACACTCAAAAATATCGATGATATAATATTAGTTAGAATACACTAACGAATAAGCGGTCATCCTTTACCGCTCATAAGGAGCAAAAATGACAGAATATACGCTGTTTTCAGGTATCAGGACGGTGTACCGTGATCTGGAAACTTTTTCCGAATGCACTTCATCCCCCGACAGGCGAGACTCACTTGAGGTCACCTGCTGTGTGAGGGGACGGTGCGGATATACAACAGGACAGAATTGCTACTACCTCGGCGAGGGCGATGTGGCTGTTCGCAGGCATTCCGCCGACGAGACCGACCCTTGCTTCCCTACGGGGCATTTCAAGGGTATCACCTTTCTCCTTGACCCTCATGCTGACAAGGACGGAATATCGGGACTTTTGGAGGGCGTTGATGTCCACCCGAAAACTCTTGCGGATAAGTTCTGCGGTGAGGACTGCTTTATCTTTACGGCGCAGGGGGAAATGTCCGAGCTTATCGCAAAGCTGTGCAGTTATGCTGAAAGCGGTGCTGTAGGCAGGCTGAGGATAAAGGCACTGGAGCTTCTCATTATGCTCAACGACGGCGACTTTGTCTCAACAGCAAAAGAACACAGGTGCACGGCGGCACAGGCCAGAACTGCAAGGGCGGTCTGCGCTTTTGCGTGCAGTGCCATGAACGAGCACTACACCGTTGAACAGCTTTCGGACAAGGCAGGTGTCAAGCAGTCACAGCTGAAAGGCAGTTTCAGGGCTGTTTACGGCTGTTCGGTCTATGCCTATATCCGCCGTCAGAAGATGTACACCGCCGCAAGGCTTCTTGCGGAAACTGACAGAACTGTCCTCGATATCGCTGTAGATCTTGGTTATTTCAACGGCGGCAAGTTCGCAAAGGCTTTCCGTCAGGTAATAGGCATATCACCCCGTGAATACCGCCTGAAAAACAGCGACCAAATGGAGCATAAGCCCCAAAGCAGCAGGGAATTTCCCGAAAAAACGACAATTATGAATTATTAGTACGATATATCAACTTTTTCGGAATGGAGCGGAACTTTGCGGCATATCATGGTATCATTAGATTAAAGAAAAACACAAACCAACATTCTTTAAGAGGTGATATTAATGTCGAATATTCCGTGGTCAAAGTTAGGTCTTTTTGCAGGCGGCGTTCTTTTTGGAACAGCAGGTATCAAGGTGCTTTCAAGCAAGGATGCTAAGAAGTGCTACACAAGCGCAACTGCCGCTGTTCTCCGTGCTAAGGATTCTGTAATGGAAACTGTAACGAACGTCCGTGAGAACTGCGACGATATACTTGCAGATGCAAAGGCTATCAATGAGGAGCGTGCTGTTGAGGACGCTGAAAAGGAGATCGCTGATGCCTGTGAGGAAATTGTTGAGGACGCAAGCGAAGAATAATGGGTGATAACTTTTGGCAGATAGGGTGAGGAACGTTCGCAATTGCCGATTATACCACAAACCCACATTTTGTCAAGACCAAGACGAGCGCCATAAATGGCGGTCTTGACAAAATGAGCGTTTGTGATATGGGGCAATTACGGGAACGTCCCCACCTGTCGAACGCTGAAATTGTTATATTTCCCAATAAGATCAAAAACAGAGCAGACCGCAAAAGCGGTCTGTTTCCATAAGGAGTGGTATATCTATGAAATGTAAGATAATGCATGAAACCAAAGGGCGTCTGCGTGTACATTTCTGTCTGAGCCGCATGACGCTCCATGAAGCGGATATTGCGGAGTATTCCCTTTGCGCCCTTTCGGGTGTGAAAGGCGTAAAGGTCTTTGAGCGCACCTGTGACGCTGTCATTACCTTTGTCTGCCCCCGTGAGGATGTCATAAATGCGCTGGCAAGGCTTTCCTTTACCGCTGAAAGGTGCACATCCCTCGTTCCCGACCACACGGGCAGAGAGCTGAGCCGTGAGTACGAGGAAAAGCTGACCGATGCCGTTATACGCAGGATAGTGCACAAGGTCGTTGTCCCTGCACCCATAAGGTACGTTATTTCCGCTCTCAAGGCGGCTAAGTACATCTTCCGTGGACTGAAATGCCTGTTCAGAGGCAAGCTGGAGGTGGCTGTGCTGGATGCGGTGGCTATCAGCGTTTCCATGCTGAGAGGTGACTTCGACACCGCAGGCTCGGTAATGTTCCTGCTGAAAATAGGCGATATCCTTGACGAGTGGACACACAAGAAGTCCGTGGACGATCTGGCGAGAACTATGTCTCTGGGCGTTGAACAGGTGTGGCTGAAATCTACGGACGGCAGTGAGGTGCTTGTTCCTGTTTCTACAGTCAGCAAGGGCGACTGCGTGGTTGTCCGCACAGGCTCGATGATACCCCTTGACGGCAAGGTCATTGAGGGCGATGCTATGGTAAATCAGGCTTCCATGACAGGCGAGTCCGTGGCTGTTCACAAGTCCGAGGGCGCTTACGTCTACGCAGGCACTGTCGTTGAGGACGGCGAATGTACGATATGCGTGACCAATGCCGCAGGCGGCGGACGCTATGATCGTATCGTTAAAATGATCGAAGAATCGGAGAAAATGAAGTCTGCCGCAGAGGATAAGGCTTCTCACCTTGCGGATGGTCTTGTGCCGTGGAGTCTGGGTGCAACACTCCTCACTTACCTTATCACGAAAAATGTCACAAGAGCAGTTTCCATCCTAATGGTGGACTTCTCCTGCGCTCTCAAGCTGGCTATGCCTATTTCCGTGCTTTCTGCTATGCGTGAGTGCAGCCGCTTCGGTATCACCGTCAAGGGCGGACGTTTCCTTGAAGCAGTCTCCGAGGCTGACACCATCGTTTTCGACAAGACGGGCACTCTGACCTATTCAAAGCCGCAGGTGGCTGAGATAATCACCTTCGGCGGCAGGGACGAGAACGAAATGCTCCGTCTTGCGGCTTGTCTGGAGGAGCATTACCCTCACTCCATCGCCAATGCAGTTGTGGCAGAAGCCGCTGACCGTGGACTTCTCCATGAGGAGCGCCATTCAAAGGTTGAGTACGTCGTTGCTCACGGTATCTCCAGCTCTGTTGACGGCGAAAAGGTCGTGATCGGCAGCCATCATTTTGTTATAGAGGACGAGGGCTGTAAGGTTCCCGACGAGAGGATATTCCGCCACTTGCCAAAGCAGTATTCTCACCTTTATCTCGCCATCGGCGGAGAGGTTGCGGCTGTTATCTGCATAGAGGACCCGCTGAGAAAGGAAGCGGCTGAGGTCGTGAACCGACTGCATGAGGTGGGCTTCGATAATGTTATAATGATGACGGGCGACAACGAGCGCACTGCCAAAGCCGTAGCCGAAAAGGTCGGCGTGGATGAGTACCGTGCGGAAGTCCTGCCCGAGGATAAGGCAGAGTTCATCCGTGAGGCGCACCGTGACGGCAAAAAGGTCATTATGATAGGCGACGGCGTCAACGATTCGCCTGCGCTGAGTGAGGCTGATGCAGGTATCGCTATCAGCACGGGAGCGGCTATTGCACGTGAAATAGCTGATATCACCATTTCCGCCGAGGACCTTTACGCACTGGTTGAGCTGAAAAAGCTCAGTGACGGACTTATGAAGCGTATCCACTGGAATTACCGTACTATAATCGGCTTCAACGCAGGACTGATAATCCTCGGTGTTATGGGGATTTTGCCTCCTGCTACATCGGCACTTCTCCACAATGCCTCAACTCTTGCCATTGGTCTGAGGAGCATGACGGACTTGCAGGGCAGAGAAGTGGCAGATGGTAACAAGGGTTAACAAAAACCTGTCCGTTTGGAGCATTTGTGTATAAAATCAAATATG
The DNA here is from genome assembly GCA_017479805.1 of Ruminococcus sp. Taxonomy (GTDB): domain Bacteria; phylum Bacillota; class Clostridia; order Oscillospirales; family Ruminococcaceae; genus Ruminococcus. The sequence continues at coordinate 2,695 of JAFVBU010000196.1, read as the reverse complement.
AAAAAGGGGAGAAAATTGAGCTTTTCTCCCTTTTTTTGTTGTAGTGTTGAATGTTTCCTTTTGGGGTGATATAATTTTATTATAGAAGTTTGCTGATACTAACAAACTGAGAATCATTTTCAATATCAATGTGACCGAATGCCTTAAAATTCGGTCTGAACAAAACTTCAAGGAGGACATTATGGCAGCAGTAGAATTCAAAGATGTTGTAAAAACTTACGGAAAAGGCGACGGCTTGCAGGTTGCTGTAGACCATGTCAGCTTCACAATAGAAAAGGGAGAATTCGTCGTTATACTGGGACAGTCGGGCGCAGGAAAGTCCACTGTCCTCAATATGCTCGGCGGCATGGACGTTCCCACCGAGGGCAGCGTTATCGTTGACGGAAAGGATATATCGTCCTTCAATGACAGACAGCTTTCGGATTACCGTGCGGAGACTATCGGCTTTATTTTCCAGTTCTACAACCTGCTCCCGGGGCTTACGGCTTACGAGAATGTGGCGCTGGTAAAGGATATCAAAAAGGACGCTCTCGACCCCAACGAGATGCTTGACCGTGTGGGACTTGCCGAGCAGAAAAACAAATTCCCCACACAGATGTCAGGCGGACAGCAGCAGAGAGTTTCCATTGCAAGGGCACTTGCCAAGAACCCGAAAATAATCCTCGGCGACGAGCCGACAGGTGCTCTTGACTCCGAGACAGGTAAGATAGTCATTGACCTTTTGCAGAAGCTGTCCACTGAGAACGGACACACTGTCATCCTCGTTACCCACAATGCGGACATTGCAAAATGCGCCAACAAGATAATCCATATGCGTAACGGCAAGATCAAGTCTGTCAAGACCAACGAGAATCCGCTGTCCGTCAATGATATCGAGTGGTAAGGGGTGACATTTATGCTCAGGAAAAAAATGCTTCGTGACATAAAGTCAAATTTTGCCCAGTTTTTCTCGGTATTTCTCCTCTCTTTGGTGGCGATGTGGTGCTACACGGGCTTCCAGTCCGAGGTAGTCGGCGGAAACAAGGCAAGGGCTGATTTTGAGAAATCCACCAACTTCGCTGATGGCTGGATATACGGCTCGGGCTTCGATACCGAACAGGCGGACAAGCTGAAAAATATCGGCGCTGTCAAGGATGTTCAGCTTCTTACAAAGGTTCTCGGCAAGGCTGACGAGAAGTTCAACACAGCCGAGATGTACTGCTTTTTCGAGGATAAGGCAACCGTGACAGTTCCCTATATTACGGACGGTGCGGCTTTTGACCCAAGCGATGAGGACGGCGTGTGGCTGTTCAGCAGATTTGCAGAGGCGTGGGGACCTAAAGTCGGCGACAAATTCACAGTTCACGCAATGGGTCTGGACATCGAAAAGGAGATAAAGGGACTCATCCTCACTCCCGAGTTTGAGTATGCCTGCTCGTCGTCGGACACGGATACCGACTATCATAACATCGGATTTGCCTATTTATCACAGAAAGTCCTGCCCGAGGAAATGCGCTTCAACAATGAGCTGATATTCACCTGCGACGGCGACCCGTTAAAATTAGAGGACGAGATATCAGCCGCTCTTGACGAGAACTATGCTTTCATCGGCGACAGAAAAAGCGTTGACGGTTTCAACCGCCTTTCGGACGAATTAGCCCAGCATGACGGCTTTTCATACATATTCTCATTCGTTTTCGTTGCCATTGCACTTCTGGTCATAATCACCACCATGAAGCGAATGGTAGCACAGCAGAGGACGCAGATAGGTACGCTGAACGCTCTCGGCATGAAAAACGGCAAGATATTGCGCCACTACCTCAGCTACAGCCTCATCCTTTCAACACTCGGCTGTATCTGCGGCATCATACTGGGAATGGCTACATTCGGCAGACTGATGGTGGATATGTTCACCAAATACTACGCTGTACCAAACTGGGCGGCAGGCTTCGGCGAAAAGAGCATCATCCTTGCGGTGCTGATAGTTCTTATCTGTACAGGCGCATCCTACATAAGCTGCAAGCAGATACTGAAAATACACCCGTCAGAGGCGCTGAGACCTGCGGCGGCTAAAAGTGCAAAGCCCTGCATATTTGAGAAGCTGCCTTTCTGGAACAAGCTGGGCTTCAATACAAGATACAATCTCCGTGATGTGTCACGCTCGAAAATGAGGGCATTCATGGGAATTTTCGGAACCTGCATGGGCATGATGGTAATGGTCATGGGTATAGGTGCATACGACACTGTTGACTATGTGGAAAACTGGTATTTCAGCGATATCCAGAACTATGAGTATCAGGTGCTTTTCAAGGACAACTGCACTGTTGAACAGGCAGAGGAGACAAAGGAAGATATCGGCGGCGAGCTGGTCGAGCTTAACATGATATCCATTGCAGCCGACCCACACCCCACATCCGACGATATCATAAGCTGCAAGCTGTCAGTAACCGAGGGCGAGGGGCTGTTCAGAATTTCCGACAGAGAGCTGAATATAAGCTCCATCGAAAAGGGAAGCGTTGCACTGACAATGAAGCAGGCTGACAAGCTGGGGCTCAGCGTGGGCGACAAGGTCTACTGGAAAACAGCGGACGGCGAAACGTGGAACGAGGATAAAATAGGGCTTATTTCCCGTCACCCGTCGATAACGGGCATAACCATCCTCTGTGAGGACTACGAAAAGCATGGCTTCACCTTTACACCGCAGATGCTCGTGTCG
>JAFVBU010000195.1 GCA_017479805.1 Ruminococcus sp. | reverse complement strand
GTAGGGCTGTACGAAATACTGCTCAGTACCCACAGTGCACACCATTTTCGGGTCAACATATTTCAGCGCCACAGAAGCAGTAAGCAGCTTTGTCAGGCTGGCAGGAGCTGTCCTTGCGTCAATATTGTCCGCATACATCATTTCCTCTGTCTCCATGCTGTACACGGCAGCGGAACGGCACTGAGGGGAATTTATCTTCGGGACTGTGGTCGTGGTCACCGTCACAGTTGCCTGCGCCGTAGTGAATGCCGTTGTAGTTGTCATTGAGGTCGTCGTGACTGCTGCCTGCGCCTCCGCTTTTTTCTCATGGCGGTGCTTTGCACATTTTACCATGCCCAGAAGCAGGAGCAGTACCGCAATAAACACAAATACAACTCTCCGCATATATTTTATCTGTCTTAACCTTTTCTTCGTCATTTTTTCTCTCCATTTTGGTTTATTATAATACACTTGTTATATTATAACATATCTTTTCGGATTTTTCAATATCCTGCAATGAATTGTTTTTTATTAGTGTATAAGTGTATTAGCGTATTAGTTATTAGTTTTTTGGTATCAGGTCGTGGTCACAATTTTTAGGGGAGGGCGCCCTCGCCCTCCCGCCAGTTAAACGTTAAATATCCTGCGTAGGGGCTGCCTTTGGCAGTCCTCAAAAAGCAATTGTATTAACCGATTTGCATTGTTTACCCGAGGACGCCCAAAGGGCGCCCCTACAGTCGGTTTCATGTTATTTTTGGCGTAAGGCACGGGCGGATAATATCCGCCCCTACAAAATATCATGCAGCCATCAACGAATTTAGTAAAAGTGTGCGAAAGCAGATTAGCGTTAGCTTACAAAGTAAGCGACCTTGAGCTCGCAAGTTATGACTTGCATTAGGGTGGGGTTGCTGGTATAATAGAAGAAAATAAACTATCAGGAGGGATAGCATGAAACTTATTTCACGGATATTCACAGCCGCCGTCGCTCTGACGTCAGTTCTCCCTGCGTTCTCTGCATTGCCCGTCCATGCGGTCGGACAGAACGTGTCCTCTGCCGTTTCGGAGGATATCGGACTTGTGGGAACCCTTTACACCGTTGCCGACAGCGGCAAGGCTGACCACGCAGAGCTGCAATGGGCGACCACTCTTTCGGCGCAAAGCTACGTTCTCTACCGCTCTGCCAACGAGAAAAGCGGCTTCGTTCCCGTTTACGAGGGCACGGGAAATTCATGGCAGGACAGCAGTCTGAACAGCGGCACAAAGTATTATTATCAGCTAAAGGTCTGCGGCAAAAGCTCCGACAGCTATTCATCGGTCTGCGCCCTTGAAGCCTGCGATCTGCCGTCAGATCTCAGCACCTATGACAACCAGAAAGGCAGCAGCTTGGTGTACGAAACAAGCGGCTACAAGGTCGGAAACACCTACTACAGCTATTCTCTGAAAAAGCACGCAGGTATGGACGATATCTACCTTGAAGAAACATCATCGACTGACGGAAAGCATTTCTCCAATGCTAAAAATGTTGCGGACAGCTCACAAAACTCCGCTCTTGCAAGCTGCAAAATAGAATCAGTCCACATCGACTACATCCCCGAGAAAAACAAGGTCGTTGTCTGGGCGCACTGGGAAAAGCCCAGCGGCTACAGTGACGGAAAAGCGCTGGTCATCACAGGCACTCCCGGGGGACAGTTCACCGTCCATCATGTTTACAATCCGCTGAATATTCAGGTGCGTGACATGGCTATCTTCTTCGACGACGACGGCACAGGCTACCTTATAGCTGCTGCCAACAAAGAGGGACAGGGCGCAAACGCCACAATGTACATCTTCCGCATGAACGAGGATTACAGTGACGTCACCGAGGTCGTGAACACGCTGTTTGAGGACCAGTACAGAGAATTCCCCAACCTTATCAAAAAGGACGGCTATTACTTCCTGTTCACCTCGCAGGCGGCAGGCTGGTACCCAAGCAGCGGCGCATACAGCGTCACAAAGGACATTGCAGGCAAGTGGAGCGAGCTTCGCAGCATCGGCAATTCCTCCACATTCTCCTCACAGTCGGGCTGGATAGTGAATATGCAGGACAAGAATTATCTCATGCACGCCTACCGCTGGCTGAGAGCCTCGGAGACAAGCGGAACCACCCTTTGTCCGCTGTATTTCGACAACGGCTTCGCTTTCTACGATTACTGCCCCTACTTCAAATACAACACCTCCACAGGCGAGCTTTTCCCTGTTCAGCAGGGCGATCTCCTCTCGCAGGACAAGCCTGTTTCCTCGTCACTGGCTTCCAAAAGCGGAAACTCCCCCGAGAAAGCTGTTGACGGCTCATACCAAAGCTCATTCAATGCCATCGGCGACTATAAAAAATGGCCCTTCTATATTCAGGTCGATCTCGAACAGGTCTGCGACCTCAGCAATATCCAGACTTCGTGGTACATCTGCAAGGGCTCGGAGGGCTACTACACCTACACCGTTGAGGGCAGCACCGACGGTGTAAACTGGACGCAGATACTCGACCACACCAACAAAAACAGCGAGACAGTCAGCAAGACCTACGGCTTCAACAGCGATATGCTGAAAGGCAGAGCAAGGTATGTGAGACTGAACGTCAAGGGCGCAACTTTACAGAATAATCCCGACAACAACTGGTATAATCCACAGGTGTACGAAATGAAGATATTCGGCAAGCCTGTCAGCGAGGCGGAAAAGCCTGCGCCTTATATGGATATCGACTTTGAAAGCGGCACAGGTGAGCTTAAACCGAACAGCGGCGCATCCGTGAAGCGTGACTCCGAAAAGGGCAATGTGCTGTACTTTGACGGCAGCGACAGCTCATTTGCGGAGTTCCCAACAGGTATGATCGACGGCTGCCGTGACTATACGGTCAGCATGGACATAAAGTCTGAATCAGAGGGCAATTTCTTCACCTTTGCGGCAGGCAAAAATGACGAAAAATACGTCTTCTTCCGTGTTGCGGAGGATGTTTTCAGATTTGCCGCAACCACCGATTCATGGCGTGACGAAACGGAGATAGTCCACGACCTTGACGGCTCGAAATGGCATAATTATACCCTCGTGGTAAACGGTGCGACCACAAAGCTCTACATAGACGGCAGGCTCGCTGAGAAAACCACCGAAACTCACGGTCAGCTTGCGGATATGGGCACGGGAACAAGCTGTTATCTGGGCAAGTCCTATTATGCGGACGATACCTGCTTCAAGGGCAGTATCGACAACGTGAAGATATACAAGTGTGCTCTCACCGACAGCGAAATATCGGGAAATCCTGTTACCTCACCTGTCAAGGGCGACGTAAACGGTGACGGCATTTTTGATGCATCCGACCTGACCGATATGCAGCAGTATCTCCACGGAAGAAAGAGCCTTGCAAGTCCCGAAAACGGCGACCTTTGTGAGGACGGCATTTTAGACGTTTTCGACATGATAGCCATGAGGAAGCTGTACAAATAACAAAACGGGCGCACACTTGTGCGCCCTGAATTTTTTCATTATTTATCCAAAAGGAATTATCGGCAGCTCTATTACCCCCTCCTCGTCGGGTTCAGATTCGGGAACTTCCGCTGTTGTATCCTCGGGTGGTGCAGTCTCTGTGACTGCCGCTGTCTGCTCGGTGACAGTGGTTTCCTTTTGCGTAGTTTCGGTGGTTGTGACCTTGCTTGTTGTGGTGTCGGATGTTGTTTGTTCGGTCTTTGTTGTGGTTTCTTTGGTGGTCGTTTCTGTAGTTTCGGGAACTGTTGTTGTTTCGGAAGCCGTTGTTGTAACAGTAGTAGTTTCGGGAACGCTTTTATCTCCTGACGGAGCTTTCTCCTTGCAGGCAGTCAGCGCAAGTGCCGACAAAAGTAATAATGGCAATATTTTTTTCATATTTTCTCCTCATAATTACAGGCAGCCAAAGACTGCCTGATTTTCATATATCAGCCCTTGATGATAGGCATTTCGTCGTCGCCTGTCAGCAGACTTGTTGTTATTACGTCCTCGCTGTCGAATACTGTTATTTCAAGCTCGGGTGCTGTATATTTTTCCATTTTGCGTTTGTCCTTTCAATTATTTATTTTCAAAGTACGCCTTAGCCTCGTCAGCCATCCAGCTCAGAGTTTTGATAACATCGAATGCTGTTGTGCCTGTGATATTGCTGTCGTTCTGTGCAAGGCGCACGTAGTCCATAACGCTGTAATCGAAGGACATAGTTTTGTCAGGCTCGCTTGTCTTGTAAACGGTTATGGTCGATGGGTCGTACAGCTTCATTGCGGCGCCGTTCTTTTTAGCGTCAATGTAGTAAAGTGACGGTGTGCCGCTCTCGGTGGGAGCGACGCTCTTGCCGTCGGCAATGAATGTATAGTCAGCGATATCACCGCTTGTAAGCTCAAAATAGTGTCTCTGCACTACTCCCGAGCCCAGAACGATGGATGAACCGTAATAGCCCAGCTCGGCAAGGTCGGCAGGTGCAGTAAAGTTATTTGCGGAATTTATAACTGTCTTGGAATATTCGATCCCGCAGTCAGCCGTCGGCTCATGATAATCATTTGCAAAATAATTGAAATGACGCTGTGCCGCACCGCCGTAGATATGCATGGACTTTTTGAGGTCCTGCTCTTTTGCTTAGGTCACAGGGTCGGCAAGTATCTTGTCTGCATACTGCCTTACGGAACAGCAAGCTTGGTCAACATAAGCATTGCCTATTTTCAGACCCATGAGCATCTGTGAGATCATTTCCTTTGCATAGATAGGGTAATCAGCATAATAGCCGCCGTTACCGTCACTCTTTAAAGGTATTGTTTCATAGCGTCCGTGATTTTGAT
>JAFVBU010000194.1 GCA_017479805.1 Ruminococcus sp. | reverse complement strand
TTTTTTGAAAAACATTTCAGATTTTTTTCGTTAACCTAAAAAATCATGTGCCGCCCTATTGACGTTTACTTCCAATTGCTGTATAATATTATTTGTCGGTTGATGATGTGGCACAGTCGGTAGCGCAACGCCTTGGTAAGGCGTAGGTCGTCGGTTCAAGTCCGATCATCAGCTCCAAAATAAATACCGATAAATAGGCGTTTTCCTGATAAGGGAGAACGCTTATTTATTTTACTAAAGACGAATAGGGCACTACGAGGGCACTATTGCATAAAAAAGCAGGGACTTTCCATTTTTGGAGAGTCCCTTTTCTGTTATCCTATTTTCTGCATTATAGACGGTTCTGCCTGCTCCGCAGAGTGTTTTTTCTGAGTGATGAACATATCCTGTAAGATGTTCGCCGCCTGTTCGTCTGCTTCCTGTACAGCGTGGAGATACTTGTTTGTCGTGACTATGTCAGCATGACCGAGCCTTTGTTGTACTGTCTTGATGTTTGCACCGCCATATAACAGGAGTGTGGCGGAGCTGTGGCGCAGTGCGTGGAACTTCTTATGTTCCAGACCGTGACGTGCAAGGAATTTACTGAATTGTACTGTCGGAGTCTGTGGATTGATTATTTCGCCGTTTGCCTGTGTGAATACCCAGTCCGAGCCTTTCCAAGCTGTACCGAGTCTTTGAGCTTCGCGGCGCTTCTCTGCCTGTAAGAGTTTTACAAGCTCTATACAGTGGGGATTTAACGTGATTGTACGGACTTCATAATCTTTCGGCGGCTTTATGGCAATGGGCTGCCCTTTGAGCTTATATGCGGAACGTTCAACGGTCATTTTGCAGGTCTCATAATCAAAATCAGAGAACTTCAATGCACATAATTCACCGCAGCGGCAGCCGCTCATAATAGCAAGTTGTACAAGCACTTGAAACTGTAAGGGTTCATCTTCCAGACATTCAAGCATTCTTGCAGCTGCCTGCTTGCTGAATATCTCGATTTTGGGAGTTGTGACCTTTGGCAGCGAGAGCCGCTTGCTGTCCGCTGGATTTTGTGAGATAAGTCCAAGCTTGACCGCTTGAGTTAGTACGCTCTGTAATACTGTCAGTTTACGGCGTATAGTCGCAGGGGAAAGTTTGGGGTTCTTTTCATCAATAGTACCGTCTTTCTTTCGTCTTACATCGCCTTGAAGCTGATTCACAAAAGCCTGAACGTGTGCAGGGCGAAGCTCTGTGAGCTTGATGTGACCGAGAGCAGGGATAATAACATCATTTAGGGTTCGCTCATACTCAAAGTGTATACGGGGAGAGAGTGAGCCTTTCTTTATTTCCAGATACTGAGGAATGAAGTCACGGAGTTTCATGTTTGCAGCTGTGCCGATCGTTCCATTTCGACATTCTTCCTCAAAGAGTGTGACCTGTCTTAACAATTCCTTTTCTATCTGCTTTTTAGTCATATTCGGAGCAGGCTTATATGTTGTTTCATAAGGTTTGAGCTTGTTTCCCTGTCCGTCATAGCCTCGTGATACTCGTATGCGGTAACTTATGATATTACCGTTTTTGTCTTTGCGCTCTGATACGTTAGCCATTATCTGCACTTCCATGAAGATTGAAATCATCGGGAACAAATTCAAAATTCCCTTTATCATATTCACTTAGAACTTGTTGATACTGTTCATCTGTCAATTTACCTTTTCGATATAAACTCAGCGCTAATTCATATGCTATTCTGAAATCTCTTTCTTCACAGCCTTTGTATTCTTCAATAATTGAGTCAACTAATTTAATAAAGTACTTATTAAGTGCTGTTTCGATTATTTCCTTTGTAGTAACGTAATAAGGTGGCTCTTTATTCTGATTATTCAGATCGACTTTAGTTGAAAGTTCGTTCAAATAGTAAAGGATCATTATAAAATTATCATTTATAAGAATACTATTCAATAAGTCTTCTGTCCAAGTTGCTTTGTTTTCTTCCTTTAATCTTGCAATAGTTTTTACAGCCTCATCGGACAATCCCGTTACATCAACAGCAACCCGGAATTTTTCATCTTTATTGTAGCTTTTTGTACGTCCAAGCAGAAAATCGGTTGGAACATCGAGAAATTCGGATATCATTATTATTTGCTCTGTATTTGGTGTTCTCTCTCCGCTACAAAAGTACGAAATCACATTCGGTTTAACTTTCAGATAATCAGCCAGCTCCTTTTGAGAGACTTTTCTATCTGCTAAAGCTGCATTTATACGAGTGCCTATAAGTTTTTTGTTATTCTTCATTTAGTATCATCTCCAATAATTAACATATTTGTTATGTTATTTCAACTACATAACATAAACTCTTGATTTTTACCCAAAGCTGTGTTATTATGCAAATAGTGGTTGTGGTGTTATGTTATGTAATAATCATAACATATATGTTATGATCTGTCAACTACCACCACAAAATATTTTTAAGGAGGTGTAACAATGCCGAAAGCTAATACCGAGATAAGGGCAATGCTCAAAGAAAAGCAGATACCTGTTTATGCTGTTGCTGCCGTTATGGGTGTGCATGAAAACACAGTATTTCGCAGATTACGTTTTGAGCTTCCAGACGATGAAAAAGCGACTTTTCGCCGTATCATCAACGAGCTTGCAAGTCAGGCGAAATAAAAAACCTCTAACAGCTGTAACTGTCAGAGGTTAAAGCAAATACCTATTCAACCACAAATAAAATATCTGCCTGCTCCTATTATATCACTTTTGCGGAGCAGGTGCAAGTGAAAGCGAGGGCAATATGATAACAACAAATAAGCATGTTATGCTTACCATTAATGCAACAGCGGAGCGTGTGGGACTATCTGCATATATTATCCGCAAATGGGCGTTAAACGGCACTATAAAAGCAATAAGAGCAGGTAATAAAATCTATGTAAACAATGATAGTCTTGATGAATACCTCAATTGTACATCATTATACACCGATACGGAGCAGGCTATAAAACCTATATCCGCAAAACTCACATAAGGGGGCGTTATCGTGTTTAATATAGTTGATTTTCTTCCAGTAGGTGAGGAGAACGCCGTTACTATGATTGAGCTTGCTAATATGCTCAATTGCAGTAAAAGAGAAGCCAGAGCGCTTATTTATGAAGCACGGTGTAAAGGTGCTGTTATATGTTCAAGTCCAGACAGCGCAAAAGGCGGTTACTTTCTTCCGAAGAATAATGATGAAGTAAGGCGCTTTATTATGTTCGCTGAACATCGTATAAACTCCACTAAGGAAGCTACAAGGAGCGCAAAGAAATTCTTGAAAAATGGCGGCTTCTCATAATTATATACTATGATTAGGTTAGAATTCTACAAAGGTTATTCGTGGGCTGCTGCGAAGTTAGGCGGTATGTGTTCACCAGAATATGCTATATTCACAATAATCTATTCTTATCACGAGGCAAAACGAGATTGCTTTTATTCTTTATCAAGTTTTGCCAAAATGATAGGCTGCGGACGTAGCACTGTACAGAGGGCACTGAAACGTCTGAAAGATACAGGGGTTCTTTTAGTTGGAGAATGTAATTATACAAATTCCTTACAGTATGATATATGCGAAAAAGTTGTAGCTCAATGGATAGAGGAATGGAAAAATGCTTCCGAAAAAAATATATAATCATGTTCAAAATGAATACAGGTGTATTCAAAATGAACATAGTGCTGTGTTCAAAATGAACACTCACCTGTATTCAAAATGACCCCCTATATAAGAGAATTATATAGAGAGAAAAATATAGAGAAGTGCTTTGCACCGATAAACAGAAAGGAGTGAAAACAATGTTTACTATACATAAAAATCGTTATGGGGGTATTGTTATGAGGTATTACCCCGATGAATGGAAAGGAAAAGTTGAGGTAATAGAACAATACCACAGCAGCACTAAAGCAGCTCAGAGAGCAGACCAGATAAGGCATGAGCTGATAAAGGCTAAGAAGGTTGTACGAAACAGGGGGAGAACATGAAGATTTCAGACGATGAATTAATAATAGCTTTACTTGCAGGCGGCTCTGTAAGGAGAGCTGCGAAAGTCCTTTGTATTTCTCCGCAGGCGATACAGAAAAGGCTAACAGGTGATTTAAAAAAGCGTTATGAAGAAGAACGGCTGCGACTGTTCGGAAATATCAGTGATGAACTAAATGCTGCCTCTGAACTTGCAGTGAGTACATTATCGGAAACAATATCGAATACAGAGCTGCCTGCGACTATCAGAGTACAAGCTGCGGACAGCATTCTGCGGCACACTCTGCGTTACTATGAGGCTGCAAACTTTGAGAAACGTCTCCGAGCTTTGGAAGAAGGTGGACAACGTGAAGAACTATGATAAAAGGCTCAAAGCTTTGGAAGATACAAAGCGTATCAAGAAGGATAATGCAGCGTTCACTGAACGAGTGAAAAAAGTGGAGCGACTTGTTGAAGCTATGACAGAGGAATATAATTCGGAGCAGGCACAACGGGAACGAGCTGCGGAGTATGCAGAGATACAAAGAATAGGAGAGCTAAGAAAGCAGGCTTTTCTCAATGGTGAGAGTATGGATAAATACCCATTACCATTTGAAAAAACAGAATTTGAGCTTCCAGAGGAATTGAAAAGGTTCATTCCTTCAACGGGAGCTTATAAGGAAAAGGAGTAATTAATCATGTAAAGCACATACACAGATATTATCAACTTTAATTTTTCGAGTATCCCTTTCAAGAAGGCAGTAAATGCGGTTAATGAATGCCGTGCTGTATGGGGCGAAATTGATACAAGAGTGAGAGCGCTGCCAGAGGTCGAACCAGTGAGGGACGGAACGGCGGCGGTAGAAAGACGAAAGAAAGAGATTGAAGCATTTGACCTTGAACGCAAGGCTGCTTCTGAGGCTGCCATTGATAAGGTCAAGGCAGCAGCGGCAGAGTTTGGAACTGCATTTGATAATGTTATCCTTCCGCATGGTGAGGATTTTGAGGCAGAGGATAGCAAGGGAGATTATGCACTACTCACAAACAGGCTTATAGTATCGCCTCAGGAGCTTGCAATCATCTATGAGAAGCACCGTAACAGTGCAGCTTTTCGCCGACTTATAAGCAGATATGCAAGTATAGAGAACTGGGAAGGGTTCGCAGGGATTGACTCAGGTAATACTATAACAGAGTTTTCCATAAGGTTCTTTGAGGACTGTGTTCATGGCTGTGAAAATCCTTTCGGATACACTGCGGCTGCTATAACGGCAGAGGGGGAGCTTGTACGCCGTCTGAATGCTTACGGCATTACGGATAACTTCACTGAGATATGAAAGATGTACCGTATATTGTTTATGAGGGTGAACTTGCAAGGGCAGAGCGGCATATAAAAAGACTGCACTTTGAGCTGTGTCTGTCTCTGATACTGGCTGTATTCATCTTTGTAATTGACCGATTATAAGAATAAAGAGGCAGGGCTGCGGCTCTGCCTCTTTATTCTGGATACATAGCGGAACGATAGCGGCGTTCTGAGGGCATAGGTAGTATAACTATACCCCTACGGATAAAGGCGGCAAAAGCGGCTTTATAATACACGAAAACGGCAGCCGAAAAAATAAAAAATCGAGGGCACTACGAGGGCACTAAGGGCGCTACAAACAAAATTAAGCTTGAATAAGTAACAATAAGTTTTTGCCTATATTTCGATAAATACAATAAGCGTGAAAAAGTCTGAAAAAGCCAAAAGTGCCTTTGGTAAGGCGTATGTCGTCGGTTCAAGTCCGATCATCAGCTCCAGTTCGCGTTTCACTTTTAGTGGAACGCGAATTTTTTTCCGCGCATGAAGAGGTAGCTAAATCGTAACACAAGCACAGCGGGGAGCCCCTGCAGCCAAGTTCGCGCCTCAGTAAAACTGGGGCGCGAATTTATTTTCCGCGCATGAAGAGGTATCTAAATCGTAACACAAGCAAAGTTCGCGTTTCACTTTTTGTGGAACGCGCTTTTATGTGCAAAAAGCAGAAGGGAGACCGTCTGTACGGTCTCCCTGTTTGCATATATGTAGAGAAGTTGGTTATGAAAGTGTCTTATTTCCTCTTTATGTAGTAGTCGCTGATAGTGGTAATGGGCGTCTTGTTGGTGCTGTTGTATGCGTAGATGCTGAGGATAGCAGAAGCATCAGCAGCATCGAGAGTACCGTCGCTGTTTACGTCAAGGCGGAGGATATCGTTTACATATGCGTTATATTTATCTGTTATCTTTTCAGCCTGAGCCTTGTATTCTGCAACAGTATTCTTGAGGGTCGAATTATCGTTGGAGAGCTTGGAGTTGTTAGTTTTCAGTGATGTGTTTTCCTCCTGAAGAGATTTGATATGCTTGTTGAGATTCGTTTCCATTTCGTCAGCCTCGGCGCGAGCTGCCGAATATTTATTCTCTGCAGCCATCAAATCTTCTTCCATCATACGGAGCCTGTGCTGATAATTTGCTTCCATATCCGCCATCTCATTCTGTAAGGAATAATAACGGTTTTCCATATCAGCTAACTGAGCCTTTAGGTCCCTTATCTGATCGTCTTTTGAGGCACCGACATTTTCGGAAGCAGCAATGCCCTCGGGAGATACGGTCGCTGCATTTGCGGTAAAGATATTTGCTCCTGCGGTGAGGCAGAATGCTGCAAGAATGACGGATACGGATCTTTTGATATTCATGATTGTTCCTCCTGTGGTACAAAATATTATAGGGTATTATAGCACATCCGCGGAGACGGGGTCAAGTCATTTTGCGGTAATATACGAAACGGAAACAAAAAACGGCAGTTGATACATTTATGTTGAAAAGCTTTATTTGAGTTACACACAATAATATTACAGATAGTATTTATTGACTGCAATATTCCGGAATATAAAATGTGTATCGGGACTAACGCGCAAAAAGGGGAGTCCCCTCCGCAGAAGGGTCTCCCGAAAGCTCTGTATTACAGACTGCCGCAGTCTTTATTCTGCGCCGCTGGCTCTGAGGACAACGGCTACGGTCTTGAGTATTATTTTTGCGTCAAGGAGCAGGCTCCAGTTCTCGATATATTCGCGGTCCAGCCTTACGACTTCCTCGAAGTCGGTTATGCGGCTCCTGCCGCTGACCTGCCAGAGCCCCGTAAGTCCGGGCTTTATGCTCATCCTTATCCTGTGGCCGAGACCGTATTTCTCCCATTCGTCGGGAGTGGGCGGCCTTGTGCCCACAAGGCTCATATTGCCGATGAGCACATTGAAGAACTGTGGGAGCTCGTCTATTGAGTGGCGGCGTATGAAGTTGCCGATGCCCTTGGGTCTGCCGTTTTTGTCTTTTTTCTCGCTTCCGATGATACGGGGGTCGTCGTCCATCTTGAACATCATGCCGCTGCCTATCCTGTTTTTCTCCATGAGCTCCTGCTTGCGCTTTTCCGCGTCCATATACATACTGCGGAACTTATACATGACAAAGGGCTTGCCGTTCTGTCCCACGCGCTTCTGCTTGAAAAAAATCGGACCCGGCGACTTTACATATATTATGGGAGCAAGGAACAGGAATACTATCAGGGTCAGGACACAGCCCACAAGTCCGCCTGCTATGTCAGCAAGGCGCTTTACGGCAAGCTTTCCTGCGGGGGCAGCCGATACGCTGCTTGACAGTACGCGGAAAGGGCCGAGGCTCCGCATTTCCGTGATGTTCCATCTGCCGTCGGTTATGGGCGTAATGGAGTAATTCACGGTAATCCCCATTCTGAAAAGGCTGTTCATCAGCTCTGACGGGAATGTCATATCCTCGGACTGGAGCAGGAACACCTCGTCCACCCAGCCGTGACTGAGGCGGTAGATGGTCTCGCTGTCGAGGGCGTAAACGGGGACCTCTCCCAGCTTTTCGCCGCTTTCGCAATGTCTGTCTGTGATAATGACGCCCGAGATGAAAAAGCTGCTGTGACGGGGATCGCTCATGAGAGCGGACAGAGTCTGTTCGGCAATGCCACCCGAGGTTATCAGCACCACCGAGCGGCGGTTCTGTTTGTATTTGCTTGAGTTGAACACCCTCAGCTTGCCCAGATGTCTGAAAACATAGTCCGCAGCCGTATAGGTGACGGACGTAAGACCAAGCTGGAGTCGTGAAGCCGTGGTGGAGTGCTTTACTGCGAAAAGGTAGATGAGGGCGAGTATCATGACCTCGGCTATGTACTTTATTACCGCCCACAGCTCGTCAAGCCGTCCCCGCCGCAGTATGCCCCTGTAATTATTGGTGAAGACTATGACCAGAAGCTGACTGGTGGTGAGTATGACCGCCTGATACTGAAAGGCTTCGGTACCGTACGGATTTTCAAAGGGCAGGTGCAGCCAGTAGCTCACTATGAAGCACAGCTGGAGACAAAGCAGGTCGATTATGATGAAATCGGCGTGCTTGAGCCCTTCCTTCAGACTTTTATTTTCCACGAAGCACCTCCGTGTTTTTTTATGAGTATACATTAATTATAAACTATATGCTGCTGACTGTCAAGCCTCGGCAGGGCGCTGTGAGCCGAAAACTCCGCAAGTATTGCGTTGACATAGCGGTGCTTATGGAGTACAATAGAATTACGGAAATTATCCTGAGAAAGGAATGATATAATGAGAATAGCGAAAAAAATATCGGCACTGGCAGCTGCTGCGGTCACGGCTGTTTCGGCGGTGCCATGTGCTTTCACAGCGGACGCTGCGGCAACTCCCTATAAGGCGGATTATGAGGAGACCGACAACAACTGGGCAAAGGTGCTCCAGTACACTCTCCACTTCTACGACGCTAATATGTGCGGAACAGATGTCACAGGCAAGAGCAGGTTCAGCTGGAGGGGCAACTGCCATGTTTACGATTCAAAGGTTCCCATGCACCCCATCGACGATAACCATACGGGTGTGAATATGTCGGAGAGCTTCATGGAGAAGTACAAGGATATCCTCGACCCCGACGGTGACGGATCTATCGACGTTTCAGGCGGATTTCACGACGCAGGCGACCATGTGAAGTTCGGACTCCCCGAGGCTTACGCCGCTTCCGTTGTGTCATGGGGCTATTATGAGTTCAGACAGGCTTATGAGGAAACGGGGCAGGATACCCACGTTGAGACTATCTGCCGCCATTTCTGCGACTACTTCATGCGGAGCACCTTCCGCGATGAAAAGGGCGATGTCATCGCATTCTGCTATCAGGTGGGCGACGGTGCCGTTGACCATCAGTACTGGCAGTCCCCCGAGATAGACGCAATGGGACGTCCTGCATTCTTCGCCACATCATCCCTCCCCACCACCGATGATGTTTCGGAAAGTGCGGCAGCTCTGGCGATAAACTACCTCAACTTCAAGGAGACCGACCCCGAGTACGCCGAGAAGTGCCTCGACTATTCCAAGGCGCTCTTTGACTTCGCAAACAAGAACGAGAAAAAGGTGGGAGCAGGCGGCGACGGACCTGCCAGCTTCTACACCTCCAGCAAGTGGGAGGATGACTTCTGCTTCGCCGCAGGCTGGCTCTACCTTATAACCAAGGACCACGACTACCTTGAAGCCTGCGAGAAATACATCGACTACTACGCTCCTCCCGGATATGTCCTCTGCTGGAACGATATGTGGAACGGCGTCGGACTGGTATTCGGCAGGATACAGGACATCTACCCCGAGGTCTGCGCCGAGACCCGTGACGCAAGAGGCTATAATCAGTACGAAGTGCTGGACTTCTGGAAGATGCAGGCAAAGGCTCTCAATGAGGTAACATCAGGCAAGAAGGGCGAGATATCTCCCGGAGGCTACCTCTACCTTGACAAGTGGGGAAGCGCAAGATACAACACCGCCGTGCAGTTCACGGCTCTGGTATACGATAAGTACAACAAGGGCAAGGACAAGTACAACGAGAAAAATCCTGACTACACCTTTACGGACTGGGCTATCGGTCAGATGGAGTACATCATCGGCGACAACCCTCTGGGCAGGAGCTATATCGTGGGCTACGGCGAAAACTCCGTAAAATATCCCCATCACCGTGCAGCTTCGGGACTTACCATGGCTGAGGACCCGGCTCCCCAGAAGCACGTTCTCTACGGCGCTCTTGCAGGCGGTCCCGACGCTAAGGACGAGCACGTTGACCTGACCAAGGACTGGATATACAACGAGGTGACTATCGACTACAACGCCGCAGTCGTAGGCGCTGCCGCAGGTATGTACCTTTACAAGAACGACGGAACCATGAAGCCCGAGGAGGACTTTCCCCCTGCGGAGAAGGCTGACGACACACAGCTTTTCTCGGGCGATGATTTCTATGTTGCAGGCTACTGCTCCGACGCTCCCGAAAAGACAGGCGCAGGTGTTACAAAGCTGACCTTCTTCGTCAAGACCGACTCCCTTGAGCCCCATGAGGATATCTCAATACGCTATTACTTCAGCATTGAGGAGTTCGACAAAAAGGAGATACCGGGAAGCTTCGTGCTCCAGAAGACCTACGATCAGGTGGAGACCGAGGTCACAGGCAAGGCGGCGGTGCTCTCACAGCCCAAGCAGTACAAGGACGATATCTACTATATCGAGATAGCGTGGCCTGAATACGCCATTGCCAACTCCAACAAGAAGTATCAGCTCATCATCGGAAACTACTACGGCGAGAACTGGGACTCCTCCAACGACTGGAGCAAAAAGGGCATGATAGACCTTACCGAGCAGGGTGAGGACTATGACAATATCGTCAGCGGCGTCGAGTTCGCACAGCGCTGCGAGAACGTGTGCGTATACGCTGACGGAAAGCTCATCGGCGGCACCGAGCCCGACGGCACAAAGCCCGAAAAGGTCTACAAGGTGTCTCAGCTGGTGAGACTGAGGAGGATGCTTCTCGGACTTGACCCCTTCGCCTCTGAGGAGGTCGCTGTGCAGTTCGACTTCAACAGCGACGGAAATGTTGACGTTTTCGACGAGGTGGAGCTGAGAAAGCTTCTGGTATCGCAGTCAAAGTAAACAGTAATTAAGAAAGGCTCCCCGAGGGGAGCCTTTTTAGTCGATGTTATAAAAAATATTCTGCTTCAGCTGTTATCTGGGGAACTTCTGGAGCTGATTGCTTACATATGAGTTGAGCATATCTGCATCGTCAAGGGTGATACGACCGTCGTCGTTGATATCGAGCTTGTATGCAAGATAGCTCTTTGTAGTGCCGTTTAAGTTAACATAGATCCTGTCTGTTGCGCTGTAAGTATTTGCGCCTGCACGTCCTGCTGCATCAACGATAACGTGATCTTTATCGTTGATGATACCATCGTCGTTTACGTCACCAACGAGGAAAGCATTGACTGTTCTTACAGAGTTATATGACTGTGTTCCGTTAGCCTTGAACGCATTGCAGTATACGTTGCTGCCCTGACCGTAGTCGGAAACAGAATCGCATATTACTGAGAATGAGATAGCGGGGCCGCCGAAATAATTGTTTGCAGTGAGTGTGCCGCCGCAGTTATAGTATACATCGCCTGCGCTTCCGCCGAAGCTGGGTGTGCCTTTAACGAGGGGAGTGATAGTTGCAGGTGAGCAGCCTGCTCTCTTGTTTGTGAAGCCAACATTGATCTTCTTAACGTAAGCTGTGCTGTCTACCCAGTAAACTTTTCTCATTGTGTAGCGTGCATTGGAGCTTGCTGTTGCGTTTGCAGAGAGAGCGCTCGCCATAGGAATAGCGCACATAACTGCTGCTGAAAGGGTTGCTGCGATCTTTTTGAATGTCTTTTTCATTGTTAATATATCCTTTGTAAAGTATTTTAGAGAAGTCGACCGCTCTATATAATTATTATATACCGCTATGTGAAAATTATGTGATTATTATGTGTGATAAACGGGCGGCAGTGTAGAAGTTGCCGCTCATTTTATTGTACCCTTTGTTGATTGTGGATATCAATATTCGTTTTGTATACCTGAGGCATATAAAAACAATATGATAGTATATGATTTTACCATAGCTGAGGCAAGGAAAAAGCTCCCCGAAGGGAGCTGTGTTCAGTCGCTGACGTCTGTGTCAAGGGTTATGCTTACGGTGTAATCGGGGTAAGCTTCCTGAGTTTCCGTGAGGATATGGCTGTACAGCTCATTTGCGTCGGGAGCTGCAAAGTCGATGATTATATCGAAGTGTATGGTCTTGTGCTCCTCATCGAGATAGAAGCCGTGTATCTGGAGCAGATACTCGTGAGACATGACGTTCCTGCGGATATCGCCGTATATCTGCGCGGCGCGGTCGTTCTGAGTGTTGACTGCATAGACGCTTATTCCCGTAAGGATAACGCTGTGATCCGCGAGGACCTTTTCGGTGATGCGGTGCTCCAGCTTGTCGAGCTCCGCAACGGGCATGGTGTCGGGGACCTCTATATGCACTGAGCCTATCATAAGGTCGGGACCGTAGCTGTGGAGCAGCAGGTCATATGCGCCCTGCACCTCGGGGAATGAGGTGACGGTCTGCTTTATCTCTTTGGAGAGGTCGCTGCTTATGCGCTTGCCGATGATGTTTGACAGCGAGTCGCCCAGCATCTCAAGTCCTGATTTTATGATGACCAGCGATATGACAGCACCCAGCCATGCCTCTGTTCTGATGTTGAATATAAGGTAGACTGCCGCCGCCACAAGGGTAGAGGCGGAGATTACCGAGTCCAGCAGGGCGTCCTTGCCCGAGGAGATAAGCGAGTCGGAGTTTACGCTCTCGCCCTTCTTTTTTACATATAGTCCCAGCAGTATCTTAACGAGGACAGCCGTTGCTACTATGACAAGGGCTGCCGCGGAGTAATCGGGGACTGACGGGTGTATTATCTTCTTTATGGACTCCACAAGGGAGGTGACACCTGCGTAGAGAACGATGACCGCTATGAGAGTGGCGCTCAGGTTCTCTATCCTGCCGTAGCCGTAGGGGTGGTTCTTGTCGGGGCGCTTGCCTGCAAGCTTGGTGCCGATAATGGTGATGACCGACGACAGGGCGTCGCTCAGGTTGTTTACTGCGTCAAGAACGATGGCGATGGATGAACTGAGTATTCCGACCACAGCCTTGAATGACGCGAGAAAAATATTTGCCAGTATTCCTATGATACTGGTACGGATTATGACTTTATCTCTGTTCACTTCATGATGCTTCCTTTCAGTTTATCTCCCATTCAAATTCTGCACTGTCCGTGAGATGAATGTCTTCGGGGTCTATGCTCACGGCTTTTGCCGAGGCACGGAGGCAGTTTATGTCCATTCCGTAGCCCACAGGTGAGTTCATATTGATATCCGGTCTGTCATAGCTTATCCTAAGCAGCTTTCCTCGTCTTGCGCCTGATGCCTTGCAGAGAAGCTCCGCTTTTTTGCGCGCGTCTGCTGCGGACATCCGTATGAGCTCCTCGCGGACTGACTCTGCGTTCTTTATGGTGAACCTTACGGATATCTCGGGAGCCGCCGCCGATGAGGCTATGCGTCCCAGCACCACTGCAAGGCGCTGAGTGTCCAGCGGAAAGCTGACGCTGAGGTCGTGAGCACAGCAGTAGCCCTTGAACACATTGCGGTAATTGCCGTTTTCGTCGGGAACTGTCTCGTACTCGGTCCTTACGCTGAAGTTCGAGGTCTTCAGGTCGTCCTTTTCAAAGCCGCAGTTCCATAGTATAGAGCGCAGCTCGTCAAGAGATGCTTCTGCTTTGTCCATTGCCTTTTCGCAGTCCCTGTCTGTTATCTGTATATTCAGTCCGAGGCAGATGAGGTCGGGCTTTACCGAAATACTTCCTTTTCCTACTACTGTGACCGTAGCCATGCTTTAAAAACTCCTTGTGTATCAATATTCTCCGCCCTTGACATTTATCTTGTCTTCGGTGGTAGTAACGTCGCCTGTAAGACCGCACCAGCCGCAGGTGATGCGCTCCTCGTTGTTCCAGCAGCTCAGTCTGCCGCAGCGTCCGCACTGCACTATCCTCTTGGACTTGCAGTAGGGGCAGCCGTTGTAATCGTCGGTATAGTCAAGGTTTCCCTTTATCTCGTTCCTGTCGAAGCCCTCGTGTGAGGCGCGGCGCTCGTCGATGGGGAATGCCCATGTCCTGAACCAGTCGTCATAGCGCTCC
>JAFVBU010000193.1 GCA_017479805.1 Ruminococcus sp. | reverse complement strand
CGCGGCATTTGGCGCTCAATCTGCTTAAATCTGAAAAATCGTTCAATCGCAGTCTGAATCTCAAACGCAAGAGATGCCTGCTTTCTCATGAATATCTCCTCAAAGTTTTTGCTGGTTCTCTTTCGTAAGCGATTGCCGTGTCAAGCTGACGTCAGCTTGTTGACAAAGTTGAAATGCTGTGATATAATAGTAAAGTATGTAGAATTTCTTCAAAATATAACATAAAGGAGAATCACTATGGCAAGAAAAACAAAGAAAAGAAGCGTTTTAAAGACCATTGTCACTATATTCTTCCTGCTTTTGCTGGCTGCATTTATCGCAGGATATGCGTTCACAGCAAAATACATGAAAGACTATTTCCCGAGATTTGACGCTCCCGATCCTTCGCTTACAGCCGCTTACGGCTACGACCACTATGAAGCCGACTATCCCCGTCAGGAGGTATCCTTCCGCTCAGGCGACAACCTGCTGAAAGGCTATATCTACGGTCTCAACAACGACAAGGGCGTTATCGTTTTCGCTCACGGTATCGGTGCCAGTCATGCTTCCTACTTCCCGACCATCACCGCTCTCGTTGACAGAGGCTGGAGAGTTTTCGCCTACGACGCTACAGGCTCATACACAAGTGAGGGCAAGAGCACCGTTGGTCTCGCTCAGTCGGTAATCGACCTTGACAGAGCCGTGACTTTCGTTGAAAATAACAGCGTTTTCGCTAATATGCCCATTTTCGTCATGGGTCACAGCTGGGGCGGCTACGCTTCTGCGGCTGTGCTGAACATGGATCACGATATCAAGGGCTGCGTAAGTATGTCGGGCTACAGCACTCCTATGGCTGAGCTTTGTGAGACTGCTGACGACCTTTTCAGCGACAAGAGCGTGCTGGTATATCCTTTCATGTGGGTCTACAACAAAGTTCACGCAGGCAGATTCGCTTCATATTCCGCTGTTGACGGTCTCAATAAGTCGGGCATCCCTGCTCTTATCATCCACGGCGACAACGACGAGACTGTTAAGTATTACGGCGCTGCTATCATCGCAAATCAGGGCAGGATAAACAACCCCAATGTGCAGTATTACACATTCGAGACAGAGGGCAAGGATACCCACAACGGATTCTTCCACACCTCCGAGTACCTCGAATACTACAATAACGACCTGAAAGCAAAGTCGGACGAGCTTGACAGCAGAAACGATGTTACCGATGAGGAATTAGCCGAATATATCGCTATGGTCGATAAGGAAAAGTACAACGCTCTCAATCCCGACCTCATTGATATGATAGACGAGTTCCTTGAACCGCTGGTTGGCGCTCCTGTTGAGACACACGAGCAGGAAACAGCTCCCGAGACTGAGCCTGCTGAGACTACAGCTCCCGAAACAGAGGCTGCCGAGGAGGAGACTTCCGAGGAAGCAGCTTCCGAAGAAGCACCTGCTGAGGAAGCAGAAACAGCCGCAGAGTCAGCAGAATGAAAAAGATACGAAACATTATAATATTACTGGTTACAGCGGCGCTTGCTATTGCATCAGCGCCGTTTGTATCTTATATGCTCACCGACGATATTTCCTTTGTTCAGCTCCCTGTCGGCTCTGCCGTAGATGCTTATGAGGATGGTGTGTACTACCACATTCTTGGCGACGGTCTGTACGCCTGCACCGACAGCGACCAACTTTTTGCCGAGGGCAGCTTTACACGTGTTTTCATCGACAAAAAGAAGATATATTGCTTTGAGGAGCAGTACGACAATAAGCGGATCATCATCCACGCCTTTGAAAAGGAAACAGGCGCTCCGCAGGGACAGTTCGAGCTTCCGAACGAGCTTGCCGATACCCATTACAATGTTAAATGTGTGGATATCACCGATGGGGTGATGTGCATAAGATCGGTGCAGAAAGGCACTCGCAAGCCGCTTCTGAGATTTTACGATATCAACAACGACTTCCGTGAGGTCTCCGTGGTGTACGACCGAAAGGAGATAGGCGGCGTGACCTTTT
>JAFVBU010000192.1 GCA_017479805.1 Ruminococcus sp. | reverse complement strand
GGTGGCAGATGTGCTGCTTTCGGACGACTCGGCAGGCTTTGAGCTGCATCCGCCCAGAACGGCAAGTGCAGAAATGACTGCCAGTAATTTTGATTTTTTCATGATAATATCCTCCTTATGAAGAACGTTTCTCTTTTAATAAGTACATTATACCACATTTCACCGCAGATTCATAACATTTTAGATACATTTATAATAATTTCATGACATTAACCCCTTTTATTATCGCAATAATTGATAAATGGCGTAACAGATTTCATATATAGGGTATTGACAAATCAAATACAGTATGGTACAATTAATGAGTAAACTGTCTAATATAGAACTCATTTCAAGTCGAAATGTGTTCATATTAAATAATGGCAGGAGATAGGGATAATGGATAAAATGGGGAAAAAATTCAGTATTTCTTACAACTCACCTGTTGTGCTGACATTTTCACTGATATGTCTCGGTGCACTTGTACTCGGCTTCGTGACAGGAGGGTACACCAACGGACTGCTGTTCAGTGTTTACCGCTCGTCACTGGCTGACCCGCTGACATATTTCAGATTTGTCGGTCACGTGTTCGGACACGCAGGCTGGGATCACTTTATCGGCAATATGACGCTTCTGCTGGTGGTAGGTCCGCTGCTGGAGGAAAAGTACGGTTCACAGAATATTGCCTTTGTCATACTGGCAACGGCAGTCATAACGGGTCTTGTGAATTTCATTTTCTTTCCGCATACAGCACTGCTCGGTGCAAGCGGAGTCGTATTCGCATTTATTCTGCTCTCATCGTTCACCTGCATGAAGGACGGCAAGATACCGCTGACCTTCATACTGATCGTTATTATCTACATCGGCGGTCAAGTATATCAGGGAATATTCGTGAAGGACAATGTTTCAAATCTTACACATATAATCGGCGGCGGTGTCGGTTCGGGTCTGGGATTTGCAATGTCACGGAACAAGATGGGCAGTTTCAGTTCGTAATTTTTAACAAAAAGGAAAATCATCATGCTTGAATTAGTGCGTATAAACAGTCCCGACGATTACTTCGTTGAGCTCGGAAAGCGCAGAAACAAAGGTGTATATTTTTACCGTGTCAACGGCTACAACCGCACGGTGCACGACTTTATACTCAGATACCACGAGGAAGCAAGGCTCAACGGCGTTATCATCGAGGGGAAAATTCCCAATCCCGATAACCGCAATCTCCAATTTTACGAGGAGAAAATGGGCACTGACTTTCAGATGGATGCAGGCTTCATCAATCAGAGCCTCAGAAAGTGGCTGCCGAGAATGAACCCCGAGCAGGCGAGCATAGTCACTCAGTCTATGTACAAGACCTTTCTCGGACTGAGAGCCGCAGGAAAAAATGATAACATCCTGAAAAATATCTATATCAAATTCATGTGCTGGTTCTACTATAAGTTCGAGCGCATAGTCAATTCTCTCGGTGCAGAGAAGCTGCCGAAGATACTCTATGAGGGCGATATCGGCAACTATGAGCTTCTTCTTATGAGCGTTATCGCCAGTGCAGGCTGCGATGTTCTTCTTTTGCAGTATCACGGTGATGCTGAGTACCTTAGATCCGACCCGAAAAGTGAAAGGTCTATGGAAATGCAGCTTCCCGATATGCAGCCTTTTCCGCAGGATTTCTCACTGAAAAAGGTTCGCAATGAGATAAACGAGGCTCTCAATCAGCAGCGGCTCTACGGTGAGAAGCCGAATTATGCCGCCTGCACAAATGCGTGGATGAACGGAAATATCATCGACGATATAAAAACTCCCATCGCTTCACGTGGAAGTGACAAGAGATTTTTCTACAACTGCTTCTGCCGTGTCACAGGCGTTGACGATAAGGCTATGTATCAGAATCAGCTCTATCAGCTTCAGCTTGAACTGAAAAACAGCGGCAGACGTATGGTCATTATAAATAATATCATCGAGCTTCCCTCGGTGGAGGAGATAAACAGGATACACAGGGCGAACTACAACAAGGTCGAACAGCTTCTTGCCGATCTTCTGCCTAATCTTACACTTCCCTCCGCAGGCGAGGCGAATGCGCTGATACGAAGTACATTTATCGACTTCATACTGGCAGAGAGCCGCAAGTCCAACGAGACTATCTCAAAGCTGACAAGCAAGGCGGTTTACCTTATATGCTGGGTAAAGCGGTTCAAGAGACTTTTCGAGAACTGGAAATTCCCCGAGGTCGGCTGCTTCTTCTTCATGGGCGGCTGCCATAACGAAAATGAGGAAATGTTCTGCCGGTTCCTTTCAAAGCTCCCTGTGGATATGGTCATATTCGCTCCCGACCTCAACAGACCCTGCACCCTTGTGGATGAGGCAATGTATGAGCAGAGATTTGAGGAGTCCATGACCATTAAGGAATTCCCCGAAGCTGACGGCGGTCTCCGTGTGGGAACTGTCGCTTACCATGCCGAAAGGGAACTGGACAACCTTATGTATCAGGATTCGGGCATCTACCGCAACAACCAGTACGATAAGGCAAATATAGTCTGCTTGCAGACAATGTATGAGGAAATAGGCATTCTCTGGGATCAGGAAGTGAAGTTCCGCCCCAATTTCAGTACCGTTGAGGGTATCGTCAATATCCCCGTTATCTTCGCAAAGGTATCGGGCGTAAAGGACGGCGACCAGTCGGCTTACTGGGTGGGGGTCAAGAAGCTGGTAACTCCCGATACCATCGTTATCAGGAATATACCGCATATAAACCCGAATTTCCACAATCCCGTAAAGCCATATGCCACTGAGTTTTTCAGAAACGGAAAGCTCCAGAGGCGGCACATAAAGGAGCACCCGACATATCAGTACGGTATGCTGAGAGAAGCAATGCAGGAGCATATCCTCGATAAGCTCCAGTTCCTCATCGACCAGAAATTCATCAAGGGCACTTTCGAGAACGGTACGGAGTATACCATAGTCGCTACCATACTGAACATGGAAAAGGCTATAATCCGTGAGATACAGAAGTTCGACTTCACCAAGAAGAACCCGAAGCTCATATTCCTTATGACAGGGGAAAACGTGCTCTCGCTGGAGGATACCATCCTCTGTGCATTCCTTGACCTCATCGGCTTCGATATAGTATTTTTCGTGCCGACGGGCTATCAGGTGGTGGAGAAGCACTTCGCAAGGGAAATGATCGAGGAGCACCAGATAGGCGAATTCATGTACGATCTGCGTGTGCCCGACCTGAATTCCATCGTAGTAAAAACACGCACAAGACTGCGTGATAAAATATTTAAGAGAGGTAAATGATAATGGGACTTGATTTTAAAAAAGCAGCACCTGCACCCGAGGCAGCACCCGCTGAGGGAACAGCAACAGAAACTGTAGAGAAGGTAGAGGCTGAGGTTCTCGGCACCGATCTTCCTGTTGAGAAATACGACATAGTTGCTGACAGAGAGCAGATGAACAGAGAGCTTGTCGGCTCTGCTGAGGTAGACGCTCTTGTAAGCACCATCCAGATAGACGATATGGAGTCCATCGTATCATTCGGCGCAGAGACAGCAGAGGAGATCTCAAAGGTATCCGACGTTGTTCTCAGAAGCATGAATATGTCACAGCTTGACGAGACTTCAAAGATGATGAACGCTCTGGCTAAGATTATGTCAGAATTCGACATCGAGGAGATCAAGGAGAATCCGAGCCTTTTCAACAAGATATTCGGCAATATGCGTAAGCAGCTTGACAAGATCCTGGCTAAGTACAACACTATGGGCGATCAGGTGGACAAGATCTACGTTGAGCTGAAAAAGTATGAGTCTGAGATAAAGACTGCAAACCGCAACCTCAGCAAGATGTTCGATGCTAACGTAAACTACTACCACGACCTTGTTAAGTACATCCTCGCAGGCGAGCAGGGCTGCAAGGAGATAGAGGACTACATCGCTAAGCGTGAGCAGGATATGCAGACCACAGGCGATAACTCCATCGAATTCGAGCTCCAGAACCTGAGACAGTGCCTCCAGATGCTGGAACAGCGCACACAGGATCTGAGAACAGCAGAGATGGTAGCTATGCAGTCCATCCCGATGCTCAAGACAATGGAATTCACAAATATGAACCTTGTCAGAAAGATCAACTCTGCATTCATCATCACACTTCCTGTATTCAAGCAGGCTCTGGCACAGGCTATGATGCTGAAGCGCCAGAAGATACAGGCTGAGTCAATGGCTGAGCTTGACAAGAAAACTAACGAAATGCTTATTCAGAACGCCCACAATACAGTTGAGCAGTCCAAGATGGCAGCTCGCCTTGCATCAGGCAGTTCTATTAAGATAGAGACATTGGAAAACACATGGAGAACTATCTGCACAGGTATTGACGAAACAAAGGCAATTCAGGACGAGGCTCACAAGCAGCGCCTTGAAGACCAGAAGCGTCTTGAGGTTATCAAGCAGGAGTTCAATGCAAAGTACCATATGCCTAACAAGCACTAATTTTAAGGAGGAAATCAACCATGCCTATCAATTTATCCAAAGGACAGAAAGTAAGCCTTACTAAGGACAACCCGGGTCTTAACAACATTCTCGTAGGTCTCGGCTGGGACGTTAACGCATTCGACTCAGGTACGAGCTTCGACCTCGATGCTTCTGTATTCATCGCAGACGCAAGCGGCAAGTGCCCATCAGAGAAGGAGTTCATCTTCTATGGCAACCTTGAACATTCAAGCGGCTCAGTTAAGCATATGGGCGATAATACAACAGGTGACGGCGAGGGCGACGATGAGCAGATCCATATCGAGCTCAGCAAGGTTCCTGCAAACCTCGAAAAGATCGCTTTCACGGTTACTATCTATGAGGCAGAGCAGCGCCACCAGAACTTCGGTCAGGTATCAAACGCTTACATCAGAATAGTCGATGAAGCTACAAATACCGAGCTTGTACGTTTTGACCTCGGCGAGGACTTCTCTATCGAGACAGCAGTAGTTGTCGGCGAGCTTTACAAGAACAACGGCGAGTGGAAGTTCAACGCTATCGGAAGCGGCTTCCAGGGCGGTCTGGCTGCACTTTGCGGTCACTACGGCATCGCTGCTGAGTAATATCAGAATTTTCAAGCATATTATAGCCATAAAGGGGCAGGTCTCCTTTATGGCTATTTTCACGGAAAAAATTTATTCGGAGATCAATGAATGAAAGCCAGAATCGCTGTTATCGAGGACGACAAGGAAATAAACAGCATCCTCGTTAAAATACTTACCGAAAACGGATATGAAGCCGTCCCCGCCTTTGACGGCTCATCTGCACTGAAAATGCTGAAAAAAGACAGCTTCGACCTCATCCTCATGGACCTTATGCTGCCCTATATGAACGGCGAAACGCTGCTTTATGAGCTGAGGAAGCTGTCGGACACTCCCGTTATCGTCATTTCAGCCAAGTCCATGATGGAAACCAAGTTAGAGGTGCTGAGATTGGGGGCGGATGATTATATAATCAAACCTTTTGACATAAACGAGGTCATAGTGCGTATCGAGGTCGTTCTCAGGCGGATTCAGGCAACCGGAGGCGGCGATATCCTTTCGAGCGGTAAATTGAAGCTGAATATCGCCGAAAAAAGGGCAGAATGGGACGGCAAGCCCGTGAACCTCACCGCAAAGGAGATAAGCCTGCTGGAGCTGTTTCTGAAAAATCCCAAAAAGACCTATACCAAAGCCGAGCTTTACGAAACGGTCTGGAACGACGTCTACTATTATGAGGACAACACCATCAATGTCCATGTCAGCAACCTTCGCAGCAAGCTGAAAAAGGTGAGCGGACAGGATCACATCGAGACGGTCTGGGGAATAGGCTACAGACTGCGGGAGGAATAGTATGTGGGCGGTCATTGCGCTTTTGCTGGCGGTAACGGTCATTATCCTGCTGGTTTACATTTTTAATATGAAAAAGCAGCTCAGGACTATCAGCAGCGAGCTTGATAAAACTGCCGAAAACGGCTATGACAGGCTGGTGCGGATATCCCTTTTCGATGAGGATGTGAACGAGGTCGCTTCGGCTGTGAACAGGGAGATAACCCACCGAAAACAGCTAAAAATGGAATTGCAGCGCACCGAGGAAAGTCTCAGGAGCGCTGTTTCGGATATTGCCCACGATTTGCGTACTCCGCTTTCTGTGGTGAAAGGCGACTTGCAGCTTATCGCCCGAAGCGACACACTCGACGCTGACAGCCGCCATTATGTGGATATCTGCATTGCCAAAACCGACGAGATGAAAGCCATGTCCGACAGCTTTTTTGAGCTTGCGGTGCTGGAAAGCGATACCTCGCTTGTGGAGCTGAAAAAGATAAATATGACCAATCTTCTCATGCAGTTCATTGCTGAAAATGAGGGACTTATCCGCCTTTCGGGGCTTGAACCCGATATTGTTCTGCCGCCGAAAACGGTTTTCGTCATGGGGGATGAGCAGTTCATTATGCGTATCCTCGGCAATCTTTTGGGCAACGTTGTGAAGTATTCCTGCGGCAGTTTTCGGCTTGAGCTTTGCATCGACGGGCGGTTGATTATGGCGAATCCCGTGCCTGATGGACAGGTTCCCGACACAGAGCAGCTTTTTGAGCGGATGTACCGTGGAAACAGCGCAAGACAGGGAAGCGGCGCAGGTCTGGGTCTGCATATTGTGAAGCTGCTGGCGGATAAAATGCAGGCGAAGGTGTATGGGGAGACAGTGGAGAATGAGCTGAGGATAATGCTTGAAATGAAACAGTAAGAGCAGTTAGCTTATGGTACGCTTAATGGCTAAAGGCTGACGGCTCATTCAAAAGGACACTCTTAAATAAAGGGTGTCCATAATTTTTACTCTAAAATTATGAACAAACTGTTAACTTTAAGACAAATTAAGAAATTCTTTATAATTATCCTTTAAAATAAAATTATAGAAACAAAAGGAGGTTTTAATATGTCTGATATTCTCATAGATGTTAAAAATTTAGAAAAACAGTACACGACCAAAATTGTTGTAAAGGACGCTTCTTTTCAGGTGTCAAAGGGCATGATATGCGGTCTTGTGGGCCCTAACGGCGCAGGAAAGACCACCATAATGAAAGCGATGGGCGGACTGATAATGCCCACAAAGGGAACTATCAGCCTTTTCGGTGAGACTTCCGAGAAAGGGCTGGCGCACTCCCGAAGTCGTATGTGCTTTATGATAGAAACTCCCTACGCTAAACAGAATATGACCGCAAGGGAAAATCTCGAGAAGCTGAGACTGCAAAAGGGGCTTCCCGACAAGTCCAAAATAGACGAGGTGCTGAAGCTGGTGGGACTTGCCGACACGGGAAAAAAGCTGGTCAAGGAGTTCTCACTTGGCATGAAGCAAAGGCTCGGAATTGCAGGCTGTCTGCTGTCAGACCCCGAAATAATGGTGCTTGACGAGCCTGTGAACGGTCTTGACCCCGAGGGTATCGTGGAAATACGTGAGCTTCTGCTGAAACTGAACCGTGAGCAGGAAATGACCATAGTCATCTCCTCCCATCTTCTTTCCGAGCTTTCGCTTCTCTGCACCGACTACGTTTTCATCCGCAGGGGAGAGATAATAAAGAAGATATCCGCTGACGAGCTGAAAAAGGAGTGCCACGAGTATTTCCTGATACGCACCGACAACGACAGCCTTGTGCCTGCGATATTGCAGAATAAGCTGGATATTACCGATATCCACGTAGAGAAGAACGGCGCTGTTCGTGTGTACGAAAAGACCGACGATATCCGCCTTATTTCCAAAACTCTCTACGAAAACGGCATTATCCCCGTTGAACTGCATATGCATGATGCAAACCTTGAACAATACTATATGAACATGGTAGGTGACGAAGATGTACAATATAATAAAAGCACAGATGTATCAGGCGTTTCGTGAGAACGGCACATACTACACTTTCCTCGGCGGACTTGTGATGTTCGGCATATCGATGCTTTCGGTTTTTTCCGATGAACCCGATTGGCTTGCAACTACGGGAAGCAAAGCACTTTCATTCGGAACAGCAACAGCGGTGCTGATATTCGTTTCGCTCATCTTCACAGCAAGGATATGCGGCGGTGATATGGACGACAAGACCATCAACTATGAAATGCTGACGGGAACGAGCAGGGGAAAGGTCTACGGCGGACGCATAATCATAAGCATTATCTTTACATTGTTAATTTACCTTATATTTGCGGTGCTCCCGATAGTTGTTTTCACCGTGAAGAACGGCTGGGGCTACACGATTCCGAAAAATGAAGCCATACTCAGACTTTGCCTGCAATTTCTTCCGCTTCTCAAGCTGGTCTGCTTTTACGCTTTTCTGACCTTTGTCACCATGAATGTGGGGGCGGTACTGCTCAGCGGAGTTGTGCTCTTTCTCATTGAGGCTATAGTTGATATGGTCGTTACCGAGGTGCTTGAAAAGTCCGCAAGAGTGCTGTATCCGTTTTTCTCATACGATGCTATAGATGCAACTAATCACTACAACATGACCTACGGCTTTATCGAAGGAAAGGATGTTCCGGTTCTGGGAAGCGGCATTTCCAACACGGATATTGCCCTTATTGCGATACCTGCGGTGGTAACAGGAGCGGCTTTCCTTATTGTGGGCTACTTTATTTTCCGCAGAAAAGATATGAACTGAGGTGGCGTCTATGAAGAATATTATAAGATCACAGCTTTATCAGCTTAAAAAGAACAGGCTTCTGTTCATCATCTTCATCGGTGTGAATGTTGTCAGTATTGCTGTGGGAATGATGATGAGCGCAATGACGGATAACGAATATGAGCTTGGAGCTTCGTATTTTATCGCTACCTTGTTTAGCATATGTGCTGTATTTATCGAAGTAATACCTGCGGCTGTTGCAGGCTTGGTGTGTGCAGGAGATTTCAAGGACAAGACCTCAAACTATGAGATAATGTCGGGAAGTCTCAGGGCGGAGGCATACTTTGGCAGAATTGTAGTATCCGTGGTATTATCGGTGATAATGTGCGCTGTTTCGATGGCTCTCAGTCCGATAATAGTAACAGCCGTGTACGGATGGGGAACTTCCGTAACGGTGGAGTCGTTCGTCATAAGAGTGCTGGTTTCAACGCTCCCCATAATAAAAATGACCTGCTTCTGCTGTTTGCTCAGCTTCGTGATAAAAAGCTCAGCCGCAGTTATGGCGGTGCACATGGGCGGAATAATACTTGTCACAACTATAATTAACATGACAGGCGGTATGGGCGGTCTTACAGAGGGATTCTTTGCGCCTTTTGACTTTATGAAAGTGGTTTCATATTCATCGTATTCGACCTACGGTCTGAACAACGAGGATCTTGTGTGGATGCTATTCAGAAACGAGCTTCCGTCGAGGCTTCTTGCACCTTTAGCGGCTCTTTCACTGTTATTCAGCGCCGCATACATTATTATAGGCTATCACTACTACCATAAGGACGATCTTAGCTGAGGGGGCATATATTTATGGAATATTATGATATATTATTTGTAATCGCACTTGCCGCACTCAGTGTCTTTCTCTGGAAAATGGCTGACCACTGTGACAGGGTGAAAAGTGCAAAGTGGAAACTGCTGTGGCTGACACCTGCTTTCGTAGCATTCTTTTTCATGCTGCTGAACGGCTATGATATATGCCTTTTGTGTGCATATGCGGCTGTAGGAGTGCTTTTGCTTGGATTTTTCAGCGAAAACAAAAGGTTCAGACAGCGCCTATCCATAGCCGCCGCAGGACTTGCGGTGCTGACCGTTCCTCTTTGCCTTTTCAGCGATGTTTACCGCAGAGCAGACTATACGGCTGATTTTGAGGAAATGTTCAGTGAGGCGAAGAAACGCTATGTTATGACAAAGTATAAAAATATCGACTGGGACAAGCTGTATGCCGAATATCTTCCGAAATTCAAGGAAGTCACCAAAAACAGGGACGAAGTCGGCAACTGCATCCTCTGGGAGAGCTTCTGTGCGGAATTCCACGACGGTCATGTGAATTTTGCCGCAAAAGAAAGCGTAATAGACGAAGCAGATGAACGCTCACTTGGAAACGACTACGGACTTGTTACCATGAAGCTGTCTGACGGCAGATTTGTGGCGCTGAATGTGGACGATTCCCTCAAAAGCTATGGTATACATCAGCTTACGGAGATAACCTCATGGGACGGCATGACCGTGGAGGAGGCTCACGAAAAGTCGGAATATCCGTTCAAGCACGCTTATGCCGATATTGACAACGAGGAATTCTACCTCGGCACCTGTGCGGCAGGAGTTGGCGGAGATACAGTAAAGGTCGGATTCATAGCGGATGACGGCAGCGAAAAGACCGTGGAGCTTCCGAAGCTGGATAGCACCTACAGCAAAAGGCTGAAAAAGACTGTCGATAAGATAAACAGAAGCTATCCTGCGGCTAACCTGACATTTTCCGTGGCGGACGATGACACAGTTTGCCTGAGAATGTGCGCTATGAGCTACGATGCAGACTCGGACAGCAGTGAGGACTATGGCTTGATGAAAGGCAAGCTGAAAAGGGACTTCCTTGAATTAAAGGAAAGCGGCGCAAGAGATCTGATAATCGATATCCGTGGCAACAACGGCGGCTCAGGCGGCATAGTTCAGGCTATAGCGGAGCTTTTTGCTCCCGAGGGCGAGCATTTCTATGCCAACAACCCCAAGTGGGACGTCATGGAAAAGCGCTATATCAAGGATGAAAACGACGATTACATTATTGACTGTGCAACGACCTTCAAGGGTGAGGACATTCTGGACGGCGGAAAGATTATTATTCTTGTCAACAACAAAAGTGTCAGCGCCGCCGATCATCTGACAAAGGTGATGAGCCAGTTCGACAACGTCACTGTTATGGGCTTCACCGAGCCCAACGGCTCTGCACAGGGAGTAAGCGCTATCGGCGGAAACTATGGTGCGCTGTACCTTTCAAGCTCGGCGATACTTGATGAGGATGGCGGTATCTTCGTGGATTCGGGAGCGGACAGGCAGTCGTCACAATCGTTGGATATAAAAGTGCCCTTTGACGAAGAAGCGGTACATTCGCTGTTCGATGAGGACGAGGACTATCTCTTTGAGCTGGCGCTGAAAGAATTGAAAAAATAATAAACTAAAGGCAGTCTCCGCTGATCTCGGCTAAGACTGCCTTTTCGGGCTTAAAATGATGCTTTACGGATATAATAAAATGTAGATATTACGCTGATTATTCCACATCGTATAAATGACCTGAGGTCAACATTTTGATTATATATAACTATATATGCCTTTGCGTATTTTGACGTTTAATGTCTGATAAACTCTTGACAAATTATACAAAATGTGGTACAATGAACTTGTTGCTGATAAAAATGAACTTTTCGGCACACAATGGTAAAGGTGGGGTAAAATGTAATTTTATGGGGTTTGTCCTGATACTGCGTGTCAGCAGGTCTTTCATGCGGACCTTTCTGCACCCGCTAAAAGGGCTATTTTTTATATTTTTTACAATTTTATCACTACACATCATTAAAATCATTTTTTTGTAGGGAGTAATGAAAATGGATCTCAAAGGTTTAACATCCAAACAAGTCGAAGAAAGCCGTCAGAAAAACGGCACCAATGCGCTGACGCAGATTCCGCCCGACCCGCTGTGGAAAAAGATTCTCGAGGGCTTCAAGGACCCGATGATCATGATTCTGCTGGTCGCTCTGGCTGTTCAGGTAGTTCTGTTCTTTATGGGACAAGCTGAATGGTATGAGCCTGTGGGCGTTCTTATCGCTATCCTCATCGCTAACGGCGTTGCTTCTGTCAGCGAAAACAAGCAGGAGGGCAAGGCTTCCGCTCTGAAAGCTGAGGAAGAAGCCAAGGAAATGGCTAAGGTCGTACGTGACGGAAAGCTGGAAGAAATCCACGTTAATGACGTTGTTGTAGGCGATATCATCTACTTACAGGCAGGCGACAAGATACCTGCTGACGGTGAGATCGTAGAGGGCGAATGTAAGGTAGATCAGGCTGCTCTCAACGGTGAGACCGAGGAAGCTGAGAAGGTGCCTGCAAACGGTGAAGCATACGATATAAAGGACCTCCTTAACAAGCACTACGCTTACCGTGGAACTGTTGTCTGTGGCGGCGAGGCTTATCTCGAAGTCAAGGTCGTTGGCGACAAGACACTCTTTGGTGAGCTTGCTCTTGAAGTTCAGGAGGAAACAAGACAGACTCCTTTACAGGTCAAGCTGGCTAAGCTGGCTAAGCAGATCTCTACATTCGGCTACATCGGCGCTATCGCTATCATCGTTGGCGTTTTCATCAGCTCCGCTGTAAGAGGTCAGCTCCCCGATACAGGTATCGGCTGGCTGAAATTTGCTATGAACGCTATCACAGTCGCTGTTACTATCATCGTCTGTGCTGTCCCTGAGGGACTTCCTATGCTTACATCCATCCTCCTCTCGTTCCAGAGCATGAAGATGGCTAAGGACAACGTCCTCGTAAGAAAGATCAACGGTCTTGAAACAGCAGGAAGCCTGAGTCTCCTTTTCAGCGATAAGACAGGTACTATCACTGAGGGCAGACTTTCAGTTGTTGAGCTTATCACAGGTAATGTAACAAAGTATGATAAATTTGAAAAGCTCTGTCCTGAGCTCCAGCTCGATATCATCACAGGTATCGGTCTGAACAACAGCTCACAGGCAAGTGACGGACAGGTTATCGGCGGTAACAGTACCGACCGTGCTCTTATGACTTTTCTCGTTGACTCAAAGGCTGAGGGCAAGATGAACAAGGACGAGGTAAGAGCATTCAACGCTTTCAACTCCACTAAGAAGATGTCAAGCGTTACTATCTGCCGTGACGGTTCATTCTGCACATACGTTAAGGGTGCTCCTGAGCGTATCGTTGACAGATGTACACACTATATCGACGAAAACGGCAACAAGAAGGAGCTCATTGAAAAGGGCGTCGTTATGCAGTACATCGACGAGCAGGCTGCCCGTTCAATGAGACTTCTCGGTGTTGCTAAGCGTGACGGCGAGAGCGATGAGGGAGATCTCACACTTGTATGCGTTCTCTGTATCAGAGACAATGTTCGTAAGGAAGCTGTTGCAGCTATCAAGGAAGTTCAGGATGCAGGCATTCAGGTAGTTATGGTAACAGGTGACCGTAAGGAGACCGCCGTTGCTATCGCTAAGGACGCAGGACTTCTCAGGAATCCCGAGGACGTTGCACTTACTTCACAGGAAATGGGCGAAAAGACAGACGAGGAGCTGAAGGCTATCATTCCTCACCTCCGTGTTGTTGCACGTGCACTTCCTACCGACAAGAGCCGTCTGGTACGCTGTGCACAGGAGCTTGACTACGTTGTTGGTATGACAGGTGACGGTGTTAACGACTCACCTGCACTTAAAAAGGCTGACGTCGGCTTCGCAATGGGAAGCGGTACAGAGGTTGCCAAGGAAGCAGGCGATATCACCATCCTTGACGACAACTTCTCATCCATCGCTAAGGCTATCCTCTACGGACGTACAATGTTCAAGGGAATCAGAAAGTTCCTTATATTCCAGCTCACAGTTAACGTTGCAGCCGTTCTTACCTGCTTTATCGGTTCACTTTTCGGTGTCGAGGGCGAGCAGATGATGACAGTTGTTCAGCTTCTCGTTGTTAACCTCGCAATGGATACTCTCGCAGCTATCGCATTCGGAAGCGAGCCTGCACTTAAAGAGTACATGAAGGACAAGCCTATACCACGACAGGAAAGCATCGTAAGCAAGAAGATGTTCTTCCAGTTCGTTATCAGCGGACTTTACCTCACTTTAGTTTGTCTCGCTATCCGTTTCTTCATATGCGACCACCAGTCTATCTTCGGCATTGAAAAGACGGGCGAGGACCTTTACACATACCTCCGTTCGGCACTTTTCGCAACATTCATGATGGGCATTACATTCAACGGCTTCAATGCACGTACTGAGCATATGAACGTATTCGAGAACCTCGGCAGAAACAAGACATTCCTTATCGTTATGGGCGTTCTGCTCCTCGTTCAGTTCGTATTCGTTACATTCGGCGGCGCTCCGCTGAGCGTTGAGGCACTTAATGCAAAGACATGGCTCGTTTGCATCGTTCTTGCATTCCTCGTTATCCCGATCGACATGATAAGAAAAGCTATAATGGGTGCACCAAAGGCATCTGAGTAAAAATATACGGAAGCGCTGTGCAGTACATCTGCACGGCACTTCTTTAAACAGAATTTATTTATATTTTATAATAAAGGAGTAGTGAATTATTATGAGCATCAATCTTCAAAAAGGTCAGAAAATCGATCTTACAAAAGGCGGCAAGGGTCTCAGATCCGTAATGGTCGGACTTGGCTGGGACGAGGCACGTCAGAATGTGGGCGGACTTAAAGCTCTTTTCAGTGCAAAGCCTGCTTCCATCGACTGCGACGCATCCGTTATCCTCTGCGGACCAAGCGGCAGGATCGTTAACCCTAACGACCTTAAAGAAACACTTATCTATTTTGGTAATCTTCGCCACTCCAGCGGTGCTATCGTTCACATGGGCGATAACCTGACAGGCGGCGGTGAAGGTGACGACGAGCAGATCATGGTTGACCTGCCGAGAGTTCCCACTACTATCGACCGCATGATCTTTGTAGTTAACATCTATGACGCAAGAACAAAGGGACAGCACTTCGGAATGATACAGAATGCATTTATCCGTCTTGTTGATATGGATACTCATACTGAGATATGCCGTTTCAACCTTACCGAGGACTACAGCGGTATGACAGGTCTTGTTGTAGGTGAGATCTACAGAAAGAACGGCGAGTGGAAATTCAATGCTATCGGACAGGGCGTTCAGGAAGCAAGCAGACTTCAGAGCCTTGTTGAGCTTTACAAATAAGGGAGGTAATTATTATGGCAATCAATCTTCAGAAGGGTCAGAGAATATCACTTGAAAAGTCAATGACACACGCTCTCGTTGGACTTGGCTGGGACACAAACCGCTACGACGGCGGCGCAGATTTCGACCTTGACGCATCAGTATTTCTTCTTGGCGAGAACGACAAGCTGCTGAGAGATGAGGACTTTGTATTCTACAACAACCTCAGCGGACGTGACGGTGCAGTTGTCCACATGGGCGACAATCTCACAGGCGGTAGCGACGGCGACGACGAGCAGATCAAGATCGACTTCACAAAGCTCCCACCCGAGATCAAGAAGATAGCAATTTGCGTTACTATCTATGACGCTGAGCTCCGCAGACAGAACTTCGGTCAGGTCTCCAACGCTTACATCCGTATTGCAAGACTTGCAGGTGAAAACGACGAAGTGGGCGAGACAGTCCTCAGATTCGATCTGGAGGAGGAGTTCTCTATCGAGACTGCACTGGTTATCGCTGAGATCTACAACAGAAACGGTGAGTGGAAGTTCAACGCTGTTGCATCGGGCTATCAGGGCGGACTGGCAGCTATCTGCCGTTCTTTCGGCGCAAATGTCTGATTTTTAATGATCAATATGCCTGCACTTTTTATGGGTGCAGGCATTAGCCTGTCTAAATATTGCTATTCATTTAACATTT
The DNA here is from genome assembly GCA_017479805.1 of Ruminococcus sp. Classification (GTDB taxonomy): domain Bacteria; phylum Bacillota; class Clostridia; order Oscillospirales; family Ruminococcaceae; genus Ruminococcus. The sequence goes on along the minus strand of JAFVBU010000192.1, from coordinate 4,878 downwards.
TAGGACAGGCTGATTTTTTTATTTTAACCATCTCCGACTGCATAAATCGGAGAGTGTAATGATATAGTATTTTTGGATGGAGGAATTAAAATGGAAATGAATATTGACGAGCTGCCATACCACGTAGGCGGACTTCTCTACACACCTGCCCTCAACAAGACCATAGCCGACAAGCTCATATCGGGGAAGATAAAGGCTCTTACGTCGCTGGTTTTCTGCCTTGAGGACTCTATCATGGACGACAAGCTGGAGGAGGCTGAGGAACAGCTCAAGGAAAGCCTTACCAAGCTGATCGGGCATGAGGACGATCTGCCGCTGCTTTTCGTGAGAGTGCGTACACCTAAGCATATGGCGAAGATACACGAATATCTCGGCGAGCTTGAACTGCTGCTGACGGGCTATGTTCTGCCGAAATTCGATACCACCAATGCGGATGAGTACATCTCGCTCATCAGGGAGTTCAACATCATGCGTGAAAAGCGCCTGTACATCATGCCCATATTGGAAAGCCGTGCAGTTGCCGATATACAGAACAGAGTTGCCATTATGGAGGATATCAAGCGCCGACTTGACTCCGCAAGGCAGTACGTTCTGAATGTTCGTGTGGGCGGCAATGATTTCAGCAATATGTACGGTCTGAGAAGAAGCAAGGAGCAGTCAATATATGATATCGGGGTTATCAGAGACATTCTTGTTAATATAATCAACGTATTCGCTAAGGACTATGTGGTGTCAGGGCCTGTCTGGGAATATTTCGGCACGGACGAAAGCGGCGACTGGGCAAACGGTCTGCGCCGTGAGATCGGTCTCGATCTTATCAACGGTTTTGTCGGCAAAACGGCGATACATCCCTCGCAGCTTCCCGTTATCTTCGAGTCACTTAAAGTCTCGCAGTCGGACTATGAGGACGCAAGGAATATTGCGGACTGGCGCACAGACGGTTTTGCCGTGTCAAAGGGCGCAAAGGGCGACAGAATGAACGAGGTCAAGTGCCATCTGAGATGGGCAAAACAGATACTGACACGTGCTAAAGTGTACGGAGTTTATTGATAGAAAGGTTAAAAGTATGTCTGAGTATAAAGAAAAAAATCTGCTAAGACTGGTAAAACGTTTAAACAATAAAAAGAGAACTTATCTCCTCGTTGACCCTTTGCAGGCGAAGCATATGCCTGTTTCGCCCAATAAGGCGCTGGATATGATGAAGGCTCTCGGTGAAAAAATAGCGGCGGCATATCCCGAGACACGCCTTGTTATTGGCTTTGCGGAGACTGCAACTGCTGTTGGTGCGGCTGCGGCTGGCTGCATTTCCGACGACTGCGTTTACATCCACACCACCCGTGAGGACATCGATGGTGTGGATAACTGGACTGAATTTTTGGAGGAACACAGCCACGCTGCCGAGCAGAAGCTGTACTCCGATAAGCTCAGGGAGCTTTTTGCAAAGACGGAAACTGTTGTATTCGTTGACGACGAATTCTCAACGGGAAAGACAGTTCTCAACATTATTGAGAACCTCATGGACAACTATCCCGAGCTTTGCGAGAAAAAGCTGGTTGCGGCTTCTGTCATAAACCGAGTTTCCGAGGAAAACAACGCTATTATGAAAGCCTCGGGAGTGGAGTGCATAAGTCTGCTCCACCTCGAAAACAAGGACTATGAAAAGGCAGTTGCCGATATACAGGCGTTTGAAGCACAGCCTGCCACCTCGACCCCCTGTGGTATCGAGCCTTGCATTAGCTATCCCGTGCCCGATACCAGACTTGGCGTGACTATGGGGGATTATCGTGAGAAGCTCAGCGAGCTTTGCAATGACTTCATCAACTCTCACAAGCTGGACATTTACGGAAAAGTCCTTGTCATGGGCACTGAGGAGTTCATGTACCCTTCTATCGTCCTCGGCAAGCTCATCGAGGATATGGGAATTGCTTCCGAGGTAAGATGCCATGCAACTACAAGAAGCCCCATTGCCGTTTGCACAGACGGAGATTATCCCATAAGATCGGGAAATATCGTGCACAGCTTCTATGAGGCTGAGAGGACGACTTTCATTTACAATATCGACAGCTACGACACAGCCATAATTTTCACTGATTCCGACCTTTCTTTCACCGGCGGACTTGACGACCTGACGGAGCTTATCAGGGCAAAGGGCTGTTCAAATATCCTGCTCATCAAGGGGGGAGAGAGATGTTCAGCACATATAAACAGGAGGATGTGACCATTCTCCTGAAAGATATAACGGGACTTGTAACGCCCCTCGCCACAAAGGAGCGTGAGGCAAGGATTCAGAGCGGAGTGCACTATTCGGAGATGCTCCCGCTGGAGTACAAGCCTACGGACAGCTATATGGCGACGTTCAAGCGTGCCGTTGAGATGTATTCGCAGATAACCGCCGACTCCGTGGCTCAGCTTTCTGATGCCATCATCAGCGACAAAAAATCGCCTGTTCTGGTGTCCCTTGCGAGGGCAGGAACGTCCATCGGCGTGCTTCTGAAGCGATATATCAAGTACAAGTACAACAGGGACATTCCTCACTACACCATTTCCATCATTCGTGGGCGTGGTATCGACAAAAATGCCATGAAGTACATCCTTGACCGCCACGCTCCCGAGGATATACAGTTCGTTGACGGCTGGACTGGAAAAGGTGCGATACAGCGTACTCTCGACAAGGCGATGGAGGACTTCGAGGGCGTTTCGGCAGGGCTTGCGGTGCTGTCCGACCCTGCCTATATCGCTGAAAAGTGCGGTACACATGACGACTTCCTCATTGCCAGCTCATGCCTTAATTCAACAGTCTCGGGACTTCTCAGCCGTACCTTTTTGCGGAGCGATATCATCGGCGAGAACGACTTCCACGGTGCACATTTCTACAGTGAGCTGATGGACGAGGATCTGACTTATTATTTCATCGATTCGGTAGTTTCGTGCTTTGACACGGTGAAGCCTATATCCGATGAGCACACGGGCACAGACGGCATGGAGGAGGCGAGGGAGATATGCGAAAAGTACGGCATATCGGACATAAACCTCGTTAAGCCCAGCATCGGTGAGGCTACAAGAGTTCTGCTCAGGCGAGTTCCGTGGAAGGTGCTTGTGCACAGCCTTGACGACAGCGAGCATCTGGGACATTTGTATCAGCTTGCGGAGGAAAAGGGCGTTGACCTTGAGGTCTATCCGCTGAAAAATTACCGTGCCTGCGGACTTATCAAGAATTTAGCAGACAACTGAGGAGGAAAATTATGACGACTATCTGGCTGAATCACTGGTTCAGTACAGCCTACAATATCATTGCCCTGATACGTCAGGGAGGCGGTGAATACCGAATAATCGGCACTAACGAGGGCAGGGAGTCACCCATAATGCTACAGTGCGACGAGTGGTATCAGGAGCCGAAGCTCCGTGGCGAGGAGTATGTGGACTTCTGCCTTGACTTCTGCAAAGAGCACGGAGTGGACGTTTTCATGCCACGGCGTGAACTTGTGACCATCAGCAGGTTCAAGGAGCGCTTCACCGAGATGGGCGTAAGGGTCATGGTGGACGACTTTGAAAAGGTGGATATCCTCAACCAGAAGGACAGGGCTTATGAGCTGTTCAAATCGCTGAATATCGGCAAAATTCCCGATTATTCCATAGTCACGGACGTTCATCATTTCAAGTACGCTTATGAAACATTGATTAAAAAATATGACCGTGTCTGCTTCAAATTCGTCAGGGATGAGGGCGGTATGAGCTTCCATATCATCGACAATTCCCCGAAGGATTACGCTTCGCTGTTTATGCGTTCAAGCACCAGAATTTCCCTTGATACTGCGGTTTCGGCGCTGTCAGAGCGTGAGAACTTTGCGCCCCTGATGGTCATGCCGTTTCTGTCGGGGGACGAAATAAGCGTGGACTGCCTTCGGACACCGTCGGGAACTATTGCAATACCGAGGCGGAAGAATTATTCCCGAGTTGAAAAGGTGTTCTACGATGAGGAGATATTGCTGATATGCCGTGATTTTCTGGAAAAAATCCCGTTGGAAATGCCCTGCAATATCCAGTTCAAGCTGTTGAATGACGTACCGTATCTGCTTGAAGTGAACACAAGAATGTCAGGCGGAGTGCAGATGTCCTGCATGGCGAGCGGCATAAATATACCGTATATCGCAGTAAACAAGCTGCTGGGCAAAGACGTTCCGTGGACAGAGAGCAGGGAAGAAAAGAGCGTGACATACATTGAAGCGCCGCTGGTGCTGTGATGGTTAGATTTTTTACTGATATCGACAACACTCTGCTGTACTCCCACCGCCGTGATATCGGCAGCGAAAAGGTCGTTGTGGAATACATCAACGGCAATATCCAGAGCTACATGACAGAGCGCTCATATGCCTGTTTTACGGCACTTAACGGCGTTGAGACCATTCCTGTGACCACACGGATAAAGTCCCAGTACGACCGACTTGCCGAGCTGACGGCAAAGCTGAATGTCAGGTACGCTATTATATGCAACGGCGGTATCCTCCTTGAAAACGGCGAAATACAGCAGGATTGGCTGGAGCAGACCTACGAAATGACCGAGCCTGCACAGGCTCAGCTTGCAAAGGCGGCTGAGATAATGGCACAGCTCAGTGACAGGGAAGTGCACAAGGTCGAGCGGATAATGGATTATGTGGTCTGCGACGATGCGGAAAATGCCGGGGTTACGCTAAAAAACAGCCTTGACAGCGATCTTGTGACAGTTTTCCGTGACAACCGAAAGGTCTACTGTGTGCCCTCAGTGATAAACAAGGGCAGCGCTGTTCGTCGATTTATCGGGAAGTACGGCGCTTGTACATCCATCGGCGCAGGTGACGGCGAGCAGGATATTTCCTTGCTTGAAGCGGTGGACATCCCCAT